>JAIRTJ010000017.1 GCA_031254995.1 Eubacteriales Family XIII. Incertae Sedis bacterium | reverse complement strand
CTGTCTATAGGATATTTTAAAAGCAGCAGCTTTGTATCTCCGCAAAATTGTCGGTAATTCCATGAGGGAGGAAAGAAAATGAGAAAGAGGTTTATGACGGGCGCTTTAGCGATCGGCTTTGCGGCGATGTTGACTTTGAGCGGTTGCGGCGCGCCGGGGGGCGATATCGATGCCGATTACCAATTGTACGAAGCGGCGTCCGCCGCGATGAACGAGGCCGTCAGCATAGAAATGGATATGAATACGACCATGAATATGAAGAGCGGAGAGGAAGGCTCCGATTTCGGTTTTAAGATGGAGGGAAACATCAAGACGATAAAGAAAAGCGATACGGAATTTGAAATGGAAATGCGACAGACGACTGACATGCTCGGCGCTTCTTCGGAAACGGTCACCTATTTCAAAGACGGTTACATGTATATTGAAATGGACGGTGAACGGATAAAGATGGAACTTCCCATGGAGGATGCACTCGCCCAAGCGAACAACTCTGCGATGGTCTTTGACCAAAGCGCGATCCAAAAGAGTTCGTCCAAAGACACGGACGGCGGCAAGGAAATCGTCTTTACGGTTTCCGGAGACGCGTTGAAGGACTATATAGAGCAAGGCACGGCCGGAGCGCTTGCGGGGCTTAATGAGGGCGTGGACATCAATTACGGGGACTCGATCATCACCGCCGTCATAGATAAAGACATCAATATGGTTTCTTTGTCCTTATCGATGTCCTTTGATATAGCGGCAGTCGAAGAGGGGGAAAGCGTGACCACCGAGATAACGATCGACATGTTCAACATCTCGACAGACAATATCACAATCGACTTTCCCGCAGACTTGGATAGCTATGAGGCCATAGCTGCGTAAGACAATCGGTTCGGCCATAAAAACACTGTCTTCGCGAATTAGCGTTGCGATGTTTTCGCGAATTTCAGCGTTGCGATTGACGCCTCGCGCTCTTCGGGATATAATGGATATCGTTAAAGGGGAGTAGTTGCAACAACAAAGTCAACAGACTCGCACAGCCGACAAGGGCGGCAACTGCGTGGCTTTGTGACCGACAAACGGTAACGAGACTTTTGACGCGTTCCTTTGTAAAAGGGATGCGTCGAAAGTTTTTTGTTGTTTTGGCGCAAGAAGAGGAGGAAGATATGGGTGCGATTCTGATCGCCTACGCCGTCTCCGCAGGGACGGTCGTTCTCGCGGAGATGGGGGATAAGACACAGCTGCTGGCAATGGCGTTCGCGGCGAGATACAAGCCGTCAAAGGTATTGCTCGGCGTACTCATCGCCACCCTGCTCAATCACGCGCTCGCAGTCGCCGCGGGCAACATCGTTGCGAAAATCGAATCCGCGCAGACCTTGATTCAATGCGTTGCATCTCTGTCATTCATCTTCTTCGGTCTGTGGACTCTGAGAGGAGACCGCCTCGACGGAGAGGAGAACAGGAAAACGCGCTTCGGTCCCGTCGTCACGGTCGCCATAGGATTTTTTATCGCGGAAATGGCGGACAAGACGCAATTGGCGACCATTGCTCTCGCCGCGAAGTTTCCGGACGCGCCCCTGTGGATATTGCTTGGGACGACGACGGGACTGCTCATCGCCGACGCCGTCGGCATCATCGTCGGCGTCGTACTCAAGCGCAAGATACCCGAACGGAAGGTGAAATTCATCTCTGCCGGCATCTTCATCTTCTTCGGCTTCCTCACGGGAGGCATGGCGCTGTACGAACAATCGACGATACCTCACGCCGCCGTCACGATCCTGCTCATCGCACTCGCCGCGTGTACGGGACTGATCGCGCGCAAGCTCGTCGGCAAGCGTTGATCGTCCCGCACGCGACCGCGCTACAGTTTCAGTGAGGTTTCAAGCGCGATCTCCATCATGTCTGTAAAGGTCTTTTCGCGAGCTTCCGGATCGAGATCTTCGCCCGTCAGGAGATGGTCGGAGATCGTGCAGATCGCGAGCGCCTCCTTGCCCGCCTGGTGCGCGTTGATGTAGAGCGCTGCGGCTTCCATTTCCACGGCGAGGCAACCGACGTTCGCCCATTCGAGAGCCGCGTTCGACGCGTCGTAAAAATGATCCGTCGTGTAAAGATTGCCCACGACCAAGTCCTTCCCTATCTCGCGTGCCGTCCCGACAGCCGTTTCCAACAGACGATAACTCGCCGTTGGCGCGAAATGGCCGTTCAATCCGAATTGCGCGTTGAAATAGTTCGAATTCGTGCATGCGCCGATGCCCGCCACGACATCGCGCAACTTCAATTTCGGCGAGATCGCGCCCGCCGTTCCGATGCGAATAATATGATCGACATCGTAATAATTGAAAAGCTCGTAGCTGTAAATGCCGACCGAAGGGCAACCCATTCCGTGTGCCATGACCGAGATCGGACGCCCTTTGTATGAGCCGGTGTATCCCTGAATGCCGCGCACGTTATTGACGAGTCTCGCGTCGTCTATATAGGTCTCCGCGATGAATTTGGAGCGCAACGGATCGCCGGGCATGAGTACGGTCTTTGCGAAATCGCCCTTTTGAGCGGAATTTTGAGGTGTCGACATGTTCAATCTCCTTTCATCTTATGAAACATCCGTATGGATCGGTCTGCATTGCAAGCGCGACGGCTATAGCGTCGACGCCCGCCTCGTCTGCTCGATCGGTTCGCCGTCCTTTGTAAACAGCGGCAACTTTTCGAGGAAGATGATATCCTCCCTGTCCGTCGCGTCGCCTTCCGCAAGAATGGCCATGCGCCCTGCTATCTTGCCGCCGGCAGCCTCGGTCAGTCTCTCCAACGCGCGGAGGGAACCGCCCGTCGAGATGACGTCGTCGACGATTAAAATGCGCTTGCCTTTGATGAGCGCCGCATCCGCCGCGTCCAAGATAAGCCTCTGCTCGCCCTCCGTCGTGATGGAATCCGATTTCACCTCGAATATGCCGGACATATACAATTTTGGAATTTTACGGGCAAGAAAATACTTCTTGTCGCCGCGCTGCCGCGCCATCTCGTGGATGAGAGGGATCCCCTTCGCCTCCGCAGTGATCAGATAGTCGTACTCGGGAGCGAGTTTCAATAATTCCGCCGCCGCGGCAACCGACAATTCCGTATCGCCGAAGATCACAAACGCCGCGATCTGCAGATCGTCATTGAGCCGGCAAAGCGGCAATGCGCGTTCGAGTCCCGCAATCCTCATTTTGTACTCCAAAATCCGAACCTCCTTTCACGCGAACGCAAGCCGTTCGACATCCGCCGAGCGAAGAATGAAATTTTCCGTTCTCGCCTACCGTTTATTATACCGGTTTGCGTTCCGATATTCCGGATCGGAGCGCAAAAACATTGCATCGATTATGTCAGTCTCGCATCCCCGTTCACGAAGTCGATCATTCGCTTCCTGTCGATTTTGCCATTGTTCGTGAGCGGCAATCTGTCGACATAGATGAATCTTTGAGGGATCATATACTCCGGAACCGAGGATGCCAAACCTCGTTTAATGGCGGAGGTTCGCTCGGCCTTTTTCGTCGACGGATCGCCGGAGGGAACGACGCAGGCGACGAGCCGCCGAACCTTGAAATCCCTGTACTCCGGAACGACAAGCGCGGCCTCGACCGATTCCTGCCGCAAGAGATGCCGTTCTATATCCTCCAATTCGATGCGATAGCCGTGAAATTTCACTTGGAAATCCATGCGTCCCCTGTAAAAAAGCAACCCTTGCTTCAGGAAACCGGCGTCGCCCGTCCGATAGGCGGGCAAGGATCGATACGTGAAAAACGACTCCGAGGTCTTCTTCGGATCGTTGATATAGCCTTTTGACACCGCCGCGCCCGCGATGACGATCTCGCCGACCTCTCCTTCCGGCAGGTCGTTTCCGTCCTTGTCCAAAATCCCGATGACGACGTCCGGTTTCGCGAATCCCACGGGCAGGCGATCATGCGCAGTCAACACCTCCGGCGTGATCTCGATTTTCGTGACGGCGACGGTGGCCTCCGTGGGCCCGTAGGTGTTGAACACCTT
>JAIRTJ010000048.1 GCA_031254995.1 Eubacteriales Family XIII. Incertae Sedis bacterium | reverse complement strand
TGCGATCACAGGGCGCGAACACTGCGGACCGCGCGCCGCTCACGCTATCGGTCTCTCCGTTTCGTATGCGCATCCACTCATCAAAACGCTCGCCTTGGGACAGTTTGCTGTGCAAGACCGCCACCCGTTCCGAACCGAACCTGCCGATGAAGCGCTCCGCAATCTGATGCGTCAGACTGATCTCGGGAACAAGGACGATCGCCTTTTCTCCGCGCGCGAGGACGGCGTCCGCGATCCGCAGATATAGCTCCGTCTTGCCGCTCCCCGTCACTCCGTGAAGCAGAAACGCCGCATATCGCTTCTCCTCAACGCACGGCATTATCTCCGCGAGAGCCGCGGCCTGCTCTTCCGTCAGGTTCGGAGGAGACGCCGACGTCTCCGCGCCATCCGTTGCGGGACGACGTTTCAAACCTTTCTTCGACGCGGAGCCCACAGGCGCAAAACAGTTCACCGCGTCCGCGTAACGGCAGAAATATCTGCGTTTCATCCATTCCGCGACACGAATCGAATCCTCCGTAACGGATAAAAGCGGATCCGTATCCAAGATCGCGCGGATGCGCTTCCCCGCCAACGACGCCGGAGGTTCGTCATTCACCGCGAATACGTAAGCCGTCTTTTTCCCCCTTCCGACAAAGGGTACGGTCACGCGTCGCCCAACCTTGATCTCGTCGTCTTCGCAGGAGTAAGTAAAGAAGTTATCCACATTGTCGCTCTTGGAATCCACCGCGACATCGACGTATTTCATGCTCGTCACCCGCCGGATTCGCGCCGAGAGAATTCGCAACCGCAGTAGGTCTGACGATACAGGCCGAACGCCTTGGACAATTCGACGGTGCGAGCGAAACCCGCGCGCTTTTTGAAATCCTCCGCGAGGAAACTCAGTCCGTATCTCATCCCCAAGCGCGCGCCGACTCTCGCCAAAGTCGCGAAATCCTTATGCGGACTCACGCTCAAAGTCGTCGTAAACCTCTCGAATCCGTGAAGCGCGGCGTACTCGACGGTCTTTTCCAGACGGAACTCAAAGCAACGTTCGCAACGCGAACCGCCTTCCGGCTCCGCTTCGTATCCGCGCGCCGCAATGAAAAACCGCTCGGGTTCGTAGCGTCCGACGATCAAGGTCACGCTGCCCAACGCGAAGTTCGCCGCATTGTATTTCTCGACCGCCATCCGTTGCGCGCACAGGCGCCGCTCGTATTCCTCCGCGTCCGTGATATTCGGGTTGTAGAAAAAAAGCGTGACGTCGAAGTCCTCGGAAAGTCGTTCCATCACCGAGACGCTGCAAGGCCCGCAACAGCTATGCACGAGTACGCCGATCCTGCGCTTCTCCGTCTCGCGCATATTCGAAAGATCGCGAGCGATCTCGTCGCGGGTCGCGTCTCGCACCTGCGCGTTCGCGGGATTCATCTCTTTTTTCATGCCTCGCCCTCGGATATTTCGGGCGACCCGCCGGCGCGCTCCGCATTTTTCGCCGAAGGTCTCGTATTCTCCGCGCCGATTCGTCCGTCGTTATAGTGTTTTCGGCAGAGCGAGACATAGGATTCGTTCCCGCCGACCATGATTTGATCGCCGACGCGAACGAATTTATCGTTGATGACGCGCGCGACCATCGTCGCTTTTCTGCCGCACCAACAAATGGTCTTGATCTCTTCGATCTTGTCCGCGTAGATCAGCAAGTACATCGATCCCTCAAACAACTCGTTCTTGAAGTCGTTTTTCAAGCCGTAAACCATGACCGGGGTATCGAAACTGTCAACAATTTCTGTAAGTTCTAATATATGGTGTTTTTTCAAAAATTGACCTTCGTCCAAAAGAACGCAATCTATCTGCCCGCGCTCCGCTTCCGAAAGGAACAGCTCCAACAGATTCGTATCCTCGGATACGGGGACGGCCTCGCGCTCCAATCCCGCCTTAGAGACTGCCTTGCCGCGTCCGAAGCGATCATCGATCTCGGGCACTAAGATGAGCACGCGCTTGCCGCGTTCCTCGTAATTGTAGGCGACCTTGATCAATTCCAAGGTCTTGCCCGCGTTCATCGTGCTGTATCTGTAATATAATTGCGCCATTTGTCCGCATTCCTCCGCGCTCACAGGATGTCCGAAAGCATCTTCGCGATGCCCTCCTTGAATTTCACCCATAACGATCGCTGCATATAGAGTCCGCGAGTCAGTTCATGACAACAGACCATGTCCTCCTCGAAAACCGCTTCGAGTTTGTACGTCTCCGCCTCATCGAATATGAACGCGTTCGTCTCGAAATTCAGCCGGAAGCTGCGGATGTCGAAATTCGCGGAACCGACCGAACTCACCTGTCCGTCCACCGACATGGTCTTCGCGTGCAGAAACCCGTTGTCGTAGATATAGACCTTTACGCCGGATCGCAACAGCAGACCGCAGTAATAGTAAGTCGCCCAATACACACAGAGGTGATCGGGCATCGACGGGATCATGATGCGAACATCCACGCCCGAAAGCGCGGCGTTTTGCAAGGTATCGAATATGCTGCTGTCCGGCACGAAATACGGCGTCTGAATGAAGATGTTCTTCTGCGCGGACGACATCATCTTTAAATACGCGTGCTTTACCTCCTGTCGCAAAGAGTCCGGCCCCGAACTCACGATCTGCACGGACGTGTTGCCCTCGGCGGATTCC
>JAIRTJ010000002.1 GCA_031254995.1 Eubacteriales Family XIII. Incertae Sedis bacterium | reverse complement strand
GCGCCTCGTTCATGAGCTCGGATTGAGGGTATACGCCCTGCACTAAGCCCAATTGACAGGCCTTCTCCGCGTTGATGTGTTGCGCGCTGTAGACCATCTTTTTCGCCTCGCCCACGGGTATGACCTTGCAGAGACGCTGCGTCCCGCCGTAGCCGGGGATGATGCCGAGGCTGACTTCAGGGAGTCCCATTTTCGCGTTGTCGGACGCAAGCCTGATGTCGCACGCAAGCGCGAGTTCGAGTCCGCCGCCGAGCGCGAAGCCATTGATCGCAGCGATCACCGGAGTCGGATGGTTCTCGATCTTCGCGAATATGCGCTGGCCCTTTTCCGTGAAATCCTCCGCGATATCGGGTGTCCATTCCGGAAACTCCTTGATGTCGGCGCCTGCCACGAAGGCTTTCTCGCCGCCGCCGGTCAAGATCACAGCCCATACGTCTTTGTCGTCCGCGAGTTGCGTAAACACGTCGCGCAGACCGTCCATGACGGGCGCGCTGAGCGGATTTACGGGAGGTCGGTCGATCGTGACGATGGCCGTATGGCCTTCGATCGACAGTTTTACGAGTTCATTCGTCATTCGTTTGCCTCCTTCGCGACGTGATTGGCGACGATCATGCGTTGCACCTGATTCGTGCCCTCGTAGATCTGAAGGATCTTGGAGTCGCGCATGAAGCGCTCGACTTCATTCTCTCTCAAAAATCCCTTGCCGCCGAAGATTTGAACAGCGTCGGTCGTGACTTGCATGGCCGTATCCGTGCAGAACATCTTCGCCATCGCGGCTTCCTTGCTGAACGGGAGGCCTTGGTCGCAGAGCCAACACGCCTTGAGCAACATCAGCTTGGCGAGTTCCACTTTGACGCCCATATCCGCGAGCATGAACGAAACAGCCTGATTGTCGAAGATCGGCTTTCCGAACTGCTTGCGTTCCTTCGCGTAGCGAGCCGCCATGTTCATCGCGCCCCACGCCGCGCCCACGCCCTGACCCGCGACTCCGAGTCTGCCGACGTCCAACGCAGTCATCGCGATCTTAAATCCTTTGCCTTCTTCGCCGATGAGGTTTTCCTTGGGAATTCGACAATCCTTCATGATGACTTCGGTCTGCACCGTCGAGCGGATGCCCATTTTGACGAATTGATTGTCAAAGGACAGTCCCGGACGGTCTTTTTCGACGATAAAGGAGCTGATGCCCTTCGTTCCCTTCGATTTGTCGGTCATCGCCATTATGATGTAAAACTCGGCGTATGAGGCGTTTGTTATGTAGATTTTTTTGCCGTTCAGCACGTATTCGTCTCCGTCGAGCACGGCAGTCGTCTCCTGCATAGCGGAATCCGAGCCCGCGTTTTCTTCCGTGAGTCCGAACGCCGGGATGCATTTGCCCTGCGCAGACGGAACCAAATATTTCTGTTTTTGCGATTCATTTCCAAAAAGATAGATCGGAACAGTTCCCAACGAGAGGGACACCGACCACGACGCGCCAACGGATACGTCTACCTTGCAGAGTTCCATCATCGCTAGGGCAAAGTCCACGTGCGTCTTGCCTGCGCCGCCGTATTCCTTGGGGAAGGTCAGTCCCAGCAGTCCCATCGGTCCCATCTTATTGATGAGAATATCGTAGAGAGCGGCAAAATCCTCGCTTTCATCGCGTTCGATCGCGCCCGGCGCTATTTCCTTTTTCGCGAACTCGCGAATCTGCATTTGAAAATCAATTTGTTCCTGCGTCAGTTGAAAGTCCATTTTCGTCTCCTTCTCAAATTAATCCGTTACTCGTACTTGTAAAAACCTTCTCCGCTCTTTTTCCCGTAAAGACCCGCGTCTACGAGCCTCTGCATGTAGGGGCTCGGTCGGAACCGCTCGCCGTAGGCCTCGTACAGGATGGTGTCCACTTTGATGTTCAGATCATGTCCCAAATTGTCGAGCAATTTGAATATGCCGACGGGATGTCCGAGACCGTGGATGCAGATCTTGTCCACGTCCTCGATGCTGCAAACGCCTTCTTCGACGAGGCGTTCGGCTTCCGCGTAAAACACATGGAACATCCTGTTGAGCGCAAAGCCCGTCACGTCCTTGACCCTGATCGGTTCTTTGCCGATCGCCTTCAGAAGTTCATAGACGGATTCAGTGACTTCCGATTTCGTGAGAATACCGGGAACGACTTCCACCAGTTTCATGATGCTCGCAGGGGAATTGAAGTGCGTTCCGATGAAATAGGCCGCCTTTTCCTTGGATACGCCTGCGGCGAGCTTCGTTATGGAGATGCTCGACGTATTGCTCGCGATAATGCATTCCTTCTTGCAAACGGCCTCCAATTTTTTATAGGTCTCGGTTTTGACCTCGATTATTTCGAGCACCGCTTCGATGACGATATCGCAGTCCGCGCAGACGGCGATATCGCCGGAGGCGGTCACGCGCGCGAGGATTTCCGACTTCTCCTCCTCGCTCATCTTGCCCTTTGCCACACGTTTGGACAGGATCGAGTCTTGCCTCTCCTTGCCTTTCGCGGCGAATTCGTCCGAAATGTCCGTCATTGCGACGGTGTATCCGCTCTGCGCGAAGCTGAGCGCGATTTCAGCGCCCATCATTCCCGCGCCGACTACGCCGATTTTTTTGATTTCCATACCGTATCCACCTCTCTTGTCGATTTATTTGCAGTTTTCAACGATCATAGCCATGCCTTGACCGCCGCCGATACAAAGCGAAACCAAGCCGTATTTCGCGTCTCTGCGCTTCATCTCGTAGATGAGCGTGGTCGTCAGTCTGGTGCCGCTGTTCGCCAACGCGTGGCCGTGCGCGATGGCGCCGCCGTTTACATTGACCCTATTGTAAAGCTCAGTGCCCATGTCCATGCCCAGTTCCTTGAGGACTCCGAGGCTCTGCGCCGCGAACGCTTCGTTCAATTCAAACAGGTCGATATCCTCAAGCGTGAGATTCGCTTTTGCGAGCGCTTTTTGAATCGCGGGCACGGGACCTAGACCCATTACGCTCGGATCCACCCCCGCGCTGCTTATGGCGATAATCTTAACGAGCGGTTTGAGACCCTTTTCATCCCTCCTTTCTTCCGATACCACGACGACTGCGGATGCGCCGTCGTTCATTCCCGAGGCGTTTCCCGGCGTAACTGTGCCGCCTTCCTTTTTAAAAGCGGGACGAAGTTTCGCAAGCGATTCCATGGTCGTTTCGGGCGTGGGATGCTCGTCTGTGTCGAAGATGAAGCTCTCCTTGCGCGTTTTCACTTCGAACGGCACGATTTCATCCTTGAATTTCCCCGCTTCCATTGCCGCCTTCATCTTGCGCTGGCTGTCCACCGCGAACGCGTCCTGCTCCTCTCTGGTTATATGATATTTCTCCGCGACGTTTTCCGCGGTGAGACCCATGTTGAGTCCCGGATACAGAGCCTTCGGTTGCACGATCGTGACGCCGTGCGAGAACGTGTCGAAGAGCGGCTTGTCGCCGAGTCTGAGCGGTTGATATCTGACGGAGGGATCCAGATAGTAGGTCATTCTCGACATGACTTCCACGCCGCCGGCCAAGATGGCGTCCGCCTCGTCCGCTCTGATCTCCTGTACGGCGCTAGCGATGGCTTGGAGCGACGAAGCGCATTGACGATCGACGACGTAGGCGGGCGTCTCGATGGGGATACCCGCGAGCAGAGAGGCGCAACGCGCTACATTCGGCGTATATCCGTACACCTCGCCCATGATCACCTGGTCGAATTCGTCAAGGCCGAGGCCTGCTCTTTTCGCCGCCTCGACGAGAGCCGCTGCGCCCAGATCCTGGGCTTCCACCGTCTTGAGGCTACCGAGATAGCCTCCGACGGCAGTGCGCGCGGCAGATGCGATATAACAATTCTTCATAAAATCAACCACCTTCCTTTTCAATGCCCGGAGATCCGA
>JAIRTJ010000132.1 GCA_031254995.1 Eubacteriales Family XIII. Incertae Sedis bacterium | reverse complement strand
CGAGGGACTTCCGACCGTGGCATTTTGTTGGCTTTTCGTGTCCGTATTGGGAGCTTTGCCATATATGGTTTCGGGCGAGATGACTTCGTTCGCGGATGCCTTCTTCGAGTCCGTGTCCGGATTTACGACTACGGGAGCTTCGCTCATACCCGATCCCTCAGCGATACCGCGCAGCTTGCTGTTTTGGCGATCCTTGTCCAATTGGATCGGGGGAATGGGTATCTTGGTGTTCGCCGTCTCCATCCTGCCGGCGTTGGGATTCGGCGCCGCGAATATCGTCAACGCCGAAACGACGGCGTCCGCTGTCGACAAAATCAAGACGCGGATATCGGACAACGCGAAGTCCCTGTATTTGGTCTACGTATTCCTTACCGTCGCGGTATTTCTCCTGCTTTTAGCGGGCGATATGGATGTGTACGAGGCGTTGATCCATGCATTCGGAAGCATCGCGAACGGAGGTCTGTCCAACTACGCGGAGGGCATCAGGCATTTTGACAGCATCTATGCGGAAGCCGTCATCGCGGTGTTCTGCATCTTGGGTTCGCTGAATTTCATCTCATACAAGTTGCTTGTAAAGCGGAGATTTCGCGATTTCTTCAGGGAACCTGAGTTGCGTCTGTTTTTTCTCATCCTGCTCGTCGTCGCCGCGCTCACGATCTGCGTCCTCATCGCAAAAGGCGTCTACGACAGTCCCGGAGACGCGATTCGCTACGGTCTGTTTCAGGTCATTTCCTTTGCGACCACTGCGGGATACGCGAGTACGGATTACAATGCGTGGCCGGATTTTTGTAAGATGCTCATGTTCCTGATCGTCTTCATCGGCGGTTGCTCCGCGTCCACGAGCGGCGGCATGAAGGTTGTTCGGTTTGCCGTCATCCTCGCGTTGATCAAGAGAAATATATACAAACGGCTTCATCCCAACGCTGTCGTCGCAGTGAAACTCGGCGACAAGCCCATCGCGGCCGATAAAGTGTCAAACATCACGGTATACGTCTTCGTCTACTTGGCCGTATTCGTCTTGGGGAGTTTGCTCCTGTCTCTCGACGGATTTGGCGCGGAAGCTTCTTCGAGCGCAGCGATCGCCGCGCTGTCCAACGCGGGGCTCTGCTTTGGAGCGAGCGGAATCGACCTGGGATTTGCCGTCTTTTCGACGGGCGGCAGACTTTTGCTCAGTCTTCTCATGCTCATCGGCAGATTGGAATTGTTTACGATAATACTGTTACTGACACCCACATTCTGGCGTTCCGATCGTTAGACGGAAAGTTTTCCATTATAATTGCACACGGCGCGGCGACGTCCTGTACAGGGCGCAGATTTTTGTTGTTTTACCATTTGAAGTAAAATTTAATTGTTATTAAAAAAATTTTCAATTTTTGCTTTACAAATACATTGATTAATGGTAATATATGTAATGAATGCGTTTCTGTTCATCTCGCGAAAGGAGGCAATCGCATGAAAATAGGGCAGAGGGGCGAATTGCTCGCTGCTTCATATCTGGAAAAACAAGGATATCAAATACTGTCGAGGAATTTCTCGTGCAAGCTGGGCGAGATCGACATCGTCGCGGGTCGAGACGATATCATTTGCTTCGTCGAGGTGAAAAGTCGACGAGGGGCGAAATACGGCAGACCCGCTGAAGCTGTCACGGCCAATAAGCGCGAACATATTCGGCGGACGGCGTCGTACTTTTTGTTTAGCAAGTGGCGCGACCTTCCCATTCGCGACGACACGTGTTTTCGGTTTGACGTCATTGAGATATTCTGCGCGGAGGGCGGCGACGTGCGCGTGGAGTATATCGAGAACGCGTTTTGTTGAGGAAGCTGCCGCGCGGAAACGGATGTTTCCGACGGGGGACGACGAGATTGCGCGAAAGGAGAAAAAATAGATATGAAGACGTCAAAGGTGTTGACCGCGTCGGTCTGCGGCCTTGATGTGGAACTCGTCAGCGTGGAGACGGATCTTTCTCAGGGACTTCCGGGTTTGACCTTGGTAGGACTTCCGAATCCCACGGTGCGGGAGTCCAAGGAGCGCATTCGATCCGCGATCACAAATTCCGGCCTACGGTTTCCGCAACAGCGGATTACGGTCAATCTCTTTCCTGCGGATACTCGAAAGGAGGGCAGTCACTTCGATCTGCCTCTGGCCGTGAGCGTCATAGCCGCAGCGGAGCAATTCGACGACTCAGCGCTCGCCTCCTCGGCCTTTATCGGAGAATTGTCGTTGGACGGCACACTCCATCGGACGGAACCGGCGACCGCTCTTCTGCTCGGCATACGCGAACAGGGCATAAAGAAGGTATTTTTGCCGGAGGAAAACTTGGAGGACGCGTCCGAGATCGACGACATGGAGTGCTACCCGGCGAATCGCTTGGAAGAGGTGGTCGATCATCTCTCGGGAAAATTCCGAATCGATCCTGTCGCGACGAGGCTTGAGACCGGGGGTGCCGGCCGATCCGCGTTGCGCTCGGATTTTGGAGATTACAGCGAGGTGAAGGGTCAAGAGCGAGCAAAGCGCGCCTTGCAGATTTGTGCGGCGGGCGGACACGGCTTGGCCATGTACGGGCCTCCGGGGACGGGTAAGAGCATGCTCGCTTCCCGCATCCCGACCATTCTTCCCGCGCTCGACAAGAATGAGATACGCGAGGTCGCGAAGTTGTACAGCATCGCAGGGGAAAGCTCGCGATCAAATCGACCCGCAGACGAAAGACCTTTTCGCGCGCCGCACCATTCCGTCACGGCGGCTGCCATGGTCGGGGGCGGCAGACAACCCAAGCCCGGCGAATTGACCCTTGCGCACAGAGGCGTATTGTTCTTGGACGAGTTGCCGGAGTTTGACCGGCGAACCCTCGACATGCTAAGACAACCCTTGGAGGACGAATACATCGACCTCTCGCGCGTGGGTTATCGAAGTCGCTACCCCTGCCGATTCATCCTTATCGTAGCGATGAATCCCTGTCCCTGCGGTTATTACGGCGATCCGGGGCATGTCTGCAACTGCGATGAGACGCGTCGACGGAGGTACCTATCGAAGGTTTCGGGGCCGTTCCTTGATAGAATCGACATGCACGTACAGGTCTCGGGCGTGGAATACTCGGAACTCAGAGGAGGCGAAAGCGCCTCCTCCGAGGAATTGTCGGAGGGCGTCTTGTTGGCAAGGGAGATGCAACGGCGTCGCTCCGGGGCGGAGGGAGATGAATCATCCGGTGCGGGAGACGTCTGCAACGCGCGACTTACGCCGGAACAGACCGAACGCATATGCCGCCTTTCCGGAAAGTCCGAGACCCTGTTTCGCAAGGCGTACGGCGTATACGGATTCAGCGCCAGGCAGGGAAGGAAGATGTTGAGACTAGCGCGCACCATCGCGGACATCGAAGGATCGGAGATCATCGAAACGGAACACGTATCGGAAGCCGTGAGCTATCGGCGGCCTGCGGAGATGAGCGGAGGTTGTGATGGTTGAAAAGGTCGTTTCGAAGGAGGATGAAGCCTATCCCGCGCTCCTGCGATATATCGCAAATCCTCCGAAAAAACTGTATTACGAAGGGGATATCTCGTTGGCGTCGAAGCCCGCCGTCGCGGTTGTCGGCGCGCGACGGGCGACAGAATACGGCAAATGGGTCGCTCT
>JAIRTJ010000130.1 GCA_031254995.1 Eubacteriales Family XIII. Incertae Sedis bacterium | reverse complement strand
TAGGTTCCAGATGAGGCTGGTAATGCCCCGTAAGAGACTAGCTCGCCGCTTCACTGACAAAAGAAATCACTGAAGAAGCGGATCGCGTGACGTTCTTTTCCAACAAAGCCGAATCGCTCCCGTGACTTGACGTCGGACGGCGATGCGGAAACGCCGTCGGACAAAGTCGTGCGTCATCCGAAGGTGACGATTTTGGCACTGCTTGAAGTGTAGAAATCGGTAATGCCACCCAGCAATAACGCCACAAAGCGATGTTTCAGGGCAAAGTCCGGCATTTCCGGACGCGAGCAACGCGAGGCATACAGAATGCGCCATCGTAACTCTTGGCCCCTCCCGAAGCGCGAGTTGATCGCAGTCCGAACTGTGCTTTGCACTCTCGGACAGTTGCATCATCGCCGAGGCCCCATTTCGCCGCCAGCTCGTGTTGCACCTCCATCACTCGCACTGCGTTCGTCCGCTCCCCGGTCGCCTCAGCCAGCGCGCGCCAACCAGCTGCGCAAATCTCCGTCGCGAGTCACTACTCTCGCTGGGTTCGGAACAGCGGCGCATCCGAAGTCTGTTCGCGACCCATTATCACGAACTGACCGTGTTGGAACACAAGTTGCCCGGCCTGATGAATCTGAATACGGAGATAAGCGAATACGACGGAGAGATCGTATTTCTCCACCGCATCGCGGAGGGGAGCGCGAGCAGGAGTTACGGGATCCACGTGGCGCGACTTGCCGGCGTTCCGGACGATCTGCTCGAGAACGCTCAGGAAAAACTTATCATGCTCGAGAGCGAGCGCAAGGAAATCGAACTCGATTACGAGCGGCACGAGGCGCCGAAGCCCGCGCAACAGCTCTCGCTGTTTGATTTCGCGTCCAATCCCGTGACCGAACGGCTTAAAGCTCTCAACATTCTGGAGATCACTCCGTCGCAGGCGTTCTCCGTCTTGGAGGAATTAAAGGCGGCAGCGGATGAATCGGAACGATAGGCGGGAGGCAAAGATGAAGCGCAATCGAATCATACAGTTGCCCCGACGGGTTTACGAGAAGATCGCGGCGGGCGAAGTCGTCACGGGGCCGCTTTCGGCCGTCAAGGAATTGACGGAAAACGCCATTGACGCCGAAGCGAGGTCGATCGTCGTCGAGATCAAAGAAGGCGGCAAATCCTATATTCGCGTCACGGACGACGGCGAGGGAATACCGCGAGAGGACGTCGAGTCGGCTTTTCTTCCTCACGCGACGAGCAAGATAGCTGCGGAAGGGGATTTGGACAGTATCGACACGCTGGGCTTTCGCGGGGAGGCTCTCTCGAGCATCGCTGCGGTTTCGCGCATGGAGATCTCAACGAAGACGGCGGATTCGAAGGTCGGTGTCTCGCTTTCCTCGGAAGGCGGCGTCATCGGGGACATCAAGGACGTCGGCGCGGCTGACGGCACGACCGTCGTCGTTCGCGACCTGTATTTCAATACGCCCGCGCGCTTTAAGTTCATGAAATCCGATCGGGCGGAGAGTTCGGCAATCATCGATTTCGTCTCGAAGATCGCTGTCGCCTATCCGCATATCCGCGTCAAGATGATCAACAACGGCGACATCCTGTTTTCAACGAACGGCAAAGGTGACGTCCTGCAAGCCGTGCTGACCGTCTACGGCGCGAATGACGGCGAAGGTCTGATTTCCGCGGAGGGACATACGGAACGCATGTCCCTGAAAGCTCTGATCTCCGGCCCGAACAAGAGCAAGAAGAGTCGCCGGAGCCAAATCCTTTTCGTCAACGGGCGATACGTGGCGGATGATACCGTCGCGCAGGCGATCGCCGACGCGTATAAAGAATACGTCTTTGAGGGGCGTTTCCCCATCGTTTACCTCTTCCTGCGAATCGATCCGACCTTGGTAGACGTCAACGTTCATCCCGCGAAAAACGAGATACGTTTCAGCGACGGACGCGATGTCGCGAACTTCGTACGCGACACGTTGCGCGCGACTTTGGCATCGAAAGCGGGTATCCCCGTCATATCGTCCGCCCGCGGCCGGACGAGAGAGGAAATGTGGGAACAGCGGAAAAAGGAGACCGAGTTTTACGCCTTGCGCGATGATCGAACAGGCGGCGGGAAAACGAGCGGCTCGCGCGGCGACCTCGATCGCGACGAAAAGAAAGGGTCGGCGCGCGAAGACGAGGGTTTCGTGCATTCGGTTAACATAAATAAGTTATGGTCAACTAGTGTATCCGACAGCGTTTCTGACGATTCCTACGAGAGCGCAGGCGATGCGTCGGCGAGGGGATGGCGCGAGGATGCGGCTCCGGACACGGACTTGGACGCGAAAAACGGGTCGGCGGACGAATGCGCGAACGCGGGCGCGAAGACAAGCGGCGTTCAAAGCGAGATGAACATCGCCTCTCTGCATGTCTTGGGCAGCGTGTTCGCCACATACCTCCTCGCCGCCGACAATGACAGCTTCTATATAATCGATCAACACGCGGCCCATGAGCGCGTGAATTACGAGCGGTTTCTGTCGCAGCGTCGCAGCGAAAACAAACAGTCGCAACAGCTTTTGACGCCAATGGTCCTGCAATTGCCGGCCGCCGCAAAATCTGCAGGGGACGATTGGGCGGGCAGACTCTCCGTCCTTGGCTTCGAAGCTGAATTGTTCGGAAAAAACGCTCTGATCGTGAAAGCGTTTCCGGCTTTTTTGCCCTATGCCGAGGCGGAGCTCTTCCTTCGGGACGTCATCGACAATGCTTCCGACGCGCCGCCGGACAACGACAGAGCCTTGGAACGCTTGATTTCGCGCGCCTGCAAGCAATCAGTGAAGGGCAACGACATGCTGAGCTCGAGCGAGATCGCATCCTTGCTCGACGACCTCTCGCACTGCGAAAATCCCTACACATGCCCGCATGGGCGACCCGTGTTCGTCCGCATGAGCAAACGCGATCTGGAAAGGATGTTTAAACGGGCATAGCCCGATTTCGGAAGACGATATGGACAGGAATTCGAGGCCGGAAAAAGCGATTATCGTTGCGGGGCCGACCGCCGTCGGCAAGTCCGAATTCGCCGCAGCGCTCGCTGAGAGATACGACGGAGAAGTCGTCTCTGCGGACAGTATGCAGGTTTACAGAGGATTGGACATCGGTACGGCAAAACCCTCGCGCGATCTGCTCGCGCGCGTACCGCATCAACTCATCGGCGTCGTCGATCCTGCGGAGCCGTTTTCCGTCGCGGAGTACCGCGCGCGCGCCGAAGTCGTCATACGCGACATCTTTGCTCGAGGCAGGATCCCCGTCATAGCGGGAGGAACGGGACTCTACATTCACGCACTGCTCTTCGATATGGATTTTTCCGGCGCGGGTCGACATGACGCTCTGCGCGAGAAATACGAATCCCAGGCGGAGCGTTTTGGAAATCTCCGCATCTATGATATACTGAAAGAACGAGATCCCGAGGCTGCCGCGCGCATTCATCCGAACAACAGGAAACGGGTCGTCCGCGCGCTGGAGCGTCTGGAAACGGGCGACGAGGAAGACGGATTGCGGGATTTCGCGCGAGCGTCTGCTCCGTCCGGACTCTTCGATCCTGTGTTACTCATATTGACGCGCGACAGGGAAGAGCTTCGCGTTCGCATCGACGAGCGGACGGATGCCCTCATGAGGGCGGGACTTGCGGATGAGGTGCGAGGACTGCGCGAACGAGGACTGTCCCGCGAACACATCTCCATGCTCGGTATAGGTTACAAGGAACTGCTCGCGTATTTGGAGGGGGAATACGACGAAGAACGCGCCGTCGAGTTGATCAAACTGCATACGCGCAGATACGCGAAACGGCAAGTCACGTGGTTCAAGCGATACGCGGATGCCGAAACATTCAATCTCTCCGCATACGAGAATGAGGAAGCCGCGTTGCGAGCCGTGTTTCTCGTTGCGGACGCGGCGATCGGGCGGCGAAAATCGCCGCCCGATCGAGAGACATCGCTTTCATAAAGATTTAGATAAGATTTACAATTATGGTAAAAGAAATACGCGTTCACAACAAGAGCGACAAGCCTGACAACATCATCCTCAAAGAGGCTTTGATTGAGGATAAATGCGCGGAAGCGGAGCATTGTCTTCCGAGGTTCCTGCGCGGATTTTTCATGTACTTAAAGGGTGGCGTTCTGCCCATGACCCGTTTGGCCTATCTGAACGATATTCGTTTCTTCATGAATTACCTCGTCGAGGAGACGGATTTGACCGAGGCGACGACGCCGACCGAGATCAAATTGGATGATTTGAGGGGCGTAAAGGCCGTAGACGTCAATTTGTTCTTGGATTACTGCCGCAGATACAAGGTGGAAGGTGAGCGCGCCGTATACATCTATCAGAACGATAACAAATCCCTGGCGCGAAAGCGTTCCTCCGTATCCGTCCTGTTCAAATATCTCTATCGCGACGAGTTGGTCGAAAAAAACATCACCGACGGCTTTGACCCGATTCGCTTGCCAAAGGCCGGCGACAAGGAGATCAAGACTCTGCAGGACGACGAGGTGATGACGATGCTCGACGCCGTGAGCAACGGGATCGGTCTGTCCGAGCGCGAATTGAAATTTTGGCAACGCACGAAATTGCGGGACAAGGCCATCCTCGTCCTCTTTGTCACCTACGGATTGCGTCTGTCCGAATTGCGTGAACTCAACCTGTCCTCGTTCAACTTTCGGCGCGGCGAATTCAAGATATACAGGAAGCGCGGCAAGGAATCGATCATGCCGTTGAACCGCTCAGTCACGAAGGTTTTGAACGATTACATCAAAGGCGAGAGACGTCCTTCGCAGGAGTCGGGGGCGGGGGAGCAGGACGCGCTCTTCCTCTCTTTGAGGGGACGGCGTCTCACTGAGCGGCAGATTCGCGAACTCGTGAAGAAGTATACGAGCATAGCTATGGGCACGGGGCGTCGGGAAGGATACAGCCCGCACAAGCTCAGGGCCACCGCGGCCACGTCCCTCATAGAGCGAGGGCACTCCGTGTTCGACGTGCAGGAACTGTTGGATCACGACAACGTGTCCACGACTCAACTCTACGCCGCTCATAAGAAACACGCAAAGCGCGATCTCGTCAAGGGCATGGAATGGGAAACGGAATACGAACGCGCGAGCGGCGAGATCGAAATCGTGACGGATGAAGAGGCGGAAACGGAATGACGAAGACGGAAGAAAATACAAGGGAATATCTCGGGGGCGCGGAGACATCGAAAGAATACCTCGAACGGACGTTCGGAATCGACGGCAGGGTAGGGGACTTGATCTCCGACTGCGAAAAGGATGCGGAGCAGACCTTTGCGGAAACGAATGAGATACGCGATTACAATCAATACAAGGTTCTGAATGCCTTTCGAAAGAACAGGATCAGCGATGTGCATTTCGCGTGGCAGACGGGCTACGGCTACGACGACGCGGGAAGGGCTGCGACGGAGCGCGTATACGCAGACGTATTAGGCGCGGAATCAGCCTTGGTTCGGCCGCTCATCGTCAACGGCACGCATGCATTGTCCTTGATCTTTTTCGGCGTTTTGCGTCCCGGCGACGAGCTCGTCTACTGCACGGGCGCGCCTTACGACTCCCTGAACGCCGCGATCGGGTTGACGGACGGCGGCAAGGGTTCGTTGCGCGAATTCGGCATAGGCTATAAGCAGGCGGAACTCAAGGCGGACGGGGGACTCGACTTCGACGCCATCGCGCGGGCTGTCGGCCCGGCCACGCGCATGTTGGCACTGCAACGAGCCACCGGTTACAGCGAGAGAAAGGCCGTTTCGACGGAAGAGATCCGCAGATGGGCGAATTTCGCGAAGGAGCTGAGCGCCAACGCGCAGAAAGAAGGAAGAAAGCCCATCGTTTCGATGGTCGACAACTGTTACGGCGAATTTTTGGACAAGGTCGAACCCACGGAGATCGGCGCGGATATAATGGCGGGATCCTTGATCAAGAATCCCGGCGGCGGACTGGCTCTGTCCGGCGGCTATGTCGCGGGTCGCCGCGCGCTCGTAGAAATGGTCGCGGACCGGATGACCTGTCCCGGCATCGGCGGCGAATGCGGACTCACGTTCGGGCAGACGCGCGCGATTTTGCAGGGTTTGTTCGTCGCGCCAAACATCGTAAACGGCGCGATCAAAGGCGCGATACTCTGCGCGCGCGTATTCGAGAGTCTCGGCTTCGCGGTAAATCCCCGTTTCGACGACCCTCGCAGCGACATCATTGAGACTATTCGCATGAACAGCGCAGAAGCGTTGATCGCGTTCTGCGAGGGCATACAGGATGCCGCGCCCGTCGACAGCTTTGCGAAACCGGAGCCTTGGGCTATGCCGGGGTACGAGGACGAGATCATCATGGCAGCCGGCGCGTTCGTGCAGGGTTCTTCCATCGAACTGAGCGCGGACGGGCCAATGCGCCCGCCCTATAACGTCTATTTCCAAGGCGGACTTTCGTACGAACACGCGAAACTCGGCGTCATGAAAGCCGTACAGACCCTCTTGGATCGCGGAATGATCGACTTGAGGTGAGAGACTAGGCGATCTCGAGCGATTGAAACGCATATAAACAGTAATTTGAAGGAAAATACAATTATGGAAACAAAATATTCGACATCGGTCGTTAAGACGGTTCGCACAATGCTCGCGATCCTGAAATTTCTCGTGCTTTTGGGCATTATAGCGGCCGTCCCTATCATCATATATCTGAAATACCCACATATACTCGAGGAATTTCGCAGCATCGAGCAGGTGAACGCATTGCTCGACCGCTATCAAGCCGGCGGTGCGCTCTTCTACGTGGGATTTCAGATCATTCAAGTCGTCATATCCGTCATTCCCGGGCAACCCCTGCAACTGGCGGCGGGCTACGCCTTCGGCGTCCCTCTCGGATTTGCGACTTCCCTCATCGGCATTGCGATCGGCACGGTCATCACGTATTACCTCGGCAAGATCTTCGGGAAGGATATGATCTGGCTCATCTTCGGCGAAAAGCGTCTGGGGCATTTCGTTCGCTTGCTCGAATCGAAGCGAGCCTTCATCATCGTTTTCTTGCTCTATCTCTTTCCCGGGATACCCAAAGATATCTTTTCCTATGCCGCCGGTATCTCGAACATGCGGCCAATTCCGTTTCTCGCGATCAGCATGGCGGGCAGGGCGCCCGCGCTCTTGGCCAGCA
>JAIRTJ010000047.1 GCA_031254995.1 Eubacteriales Family XIII. Incertae Sedis bacterium | reverse complement strand
CTAAAGGACTTGACCAGGAAAGGGGATTATACTGACACTAAAATCCGGGACTGAACCATGTATGTACGCGCAGGGGCGCGACTGTCAGCTTTTAGGCTGTCGGTCGCGCTCCTGTTTTTGTTTTTTGCTTGTTTGCATGACTCGGTGTCGAAAGACGTTCCTGACATAGATTCTATGGTTCAGGACAGTCTATTCAAATAGAGTTTTTTGCAGATAAAAACAGTTTGTCTTGCTCTGCTATTACCCCTGCAAGGCAAAATACGGATTTGCCTATAATATAGAGGGTTTACGGCTTTCGGAGGTCAGTTCGTCTAACATCAGTTTTTCAAGGCGCGTAATGTTCGGAAAAACGATTTTGACGCCCTTGCGGTGCAACCGTAGCACCTCGCGGAAATTGCGGTCGATGACTGCTTGCAAGCGCGTGTTGACAGGTACGGGATTACTTTTCACCAAATGGATATGGTCTATGTATTTCGGCAGTACGGGAAACATATTTTGAAGCAAAAAAACAGCGTTGACGCTTGCATATTCACCAATGACGATTTTTAGGCACTTGCCGTAACGGTCAATATCCTTTTGCATATACACCCTGTACTTCTCGGTTCGGCTGCTCATAGGGATTACCCACAACAATCCTGACTTTTCATCTTTGACACAAAAATAGGTGGGACGGTACGAACCGCCCTCATGGTTTCTCATGAGCTTGTCGTCATTGACCGCGTTAAAGTACGTATTCTTGATGTGATAGACGTAACCGGGTTTAATATCGCTTTCGTTCATTCACTTTTGCCCCTTTAACGGAACACCCCCGCCGACTGGCGGCAGGGGTGCGATTTTCAAGCCTTTTTTTGTACCCCGCTCCGGTATGCGGCGAAAATTTGTCGAGCCTTTTTTTATACCCCGCTCCGGTGCGCGGCGAGTATTTTCGTGTCTTACGACACACTTATATTTTACCCAAAATCAGCGAAAAGTCAATATGGAGCGGTTAAAATAAAGTAGAGTGGCAAAACACCCTTCGTAGTAAAATGATTACTAAGGAGGATGAAATGCAGTACGAGAAGAATTTCAAGGAAGAGGCCGTCAAGCTCGCCGATGAGATCGGAGCAAAGAAAGCCGCCGAGGATCTGGGAGTGTCATATTACACGATTCTGGACTGGCGCAAGGCAAAGCGGGAGGCGGGAGAGTACGCTTTCGTGGGAAGTGGTCGCCGTCGACCGACACCGGGAAAGACAAGCAAAGAGCAGGAGTTGGAAAAGGAGAATCGCGAGTTGCGCCGTGCGAATGAGATATTGAAAGACGCGCTGGGTTTTTTCGCACAAGACCGGAAGAAGTAAAGGCTGGTAGGCTGTACGAATATATCAGTAGCCGCAGATATAAATGGAACGTCAAGAAGATGTGCAAGGTGCTTAAGGTAAGCGAGTCAGGATACTACAAGAGCTTGAAACCGAAGCGCCGACCCAAGCGGCGGGAACTGCTTCTGGTCAAGATAAAGGAGATCATCAGCCGATATCCTGACAACGACAACTACGGGGCGAAGAGGGTTCATATCGACCTGCGGCAACAAGGAGAGAAAGTGTCGTACCCTACGGTATACAGAATAATGAGAGACAACGATCTGCTACAGAAGAAGAAGCGCCATCCCAACGGCATCACCAAGGAAGACCGCGAAGCGCAGAAGGCAGAGAACATCCTGCAACGCGATTTTACTGCGGATGAGCCGAACACGAAGTGGCTCACGGACATCACCGAGATATCGTGCTATGACGGCAAACTCTATCTTGCGGCCGTACTCGACTGCTTCGATTCTCAAATCGTCGGGGCTGCTATGGACGACAACATGCGCAAAGAGCTGGCCGTCGGCGCCTTCGATGACGCCTGCTCCAGGACTGGCGCCCGTGATATGCTCTGCCACTCGGATCGCGGGTCGCAGTACACGAGTGGTGCATTCAGAGATGCCTTGGCTGCACGGGGCGCGACTCAAAGCATGAGCGGGACCGGCAAGTGCTACGACAACGCGAAGATGGAAAGCTTCTTCGCGACACTCAAGAAGGAAAAGTTGTATAAGTTCGATACGCGGAAGTGGCGGATGGCCGACGTGAGAACCATCATCTTCCGTTATATATTCGTCTATTACAATCGGCAGAGGATACATACATCTAATCCCGGAGGTTGGCCTCCGGATGTGATAAGGCGGTCGTATTATGAAGGGAGGTCGTCAAATGCAAAGACCGCGTGAGGAAGATAATGTCAGAGGGGTGTTTTCAAACTCTGCTTTTCTTGACAACTCCAGTTTATGGTGGGTATCAGACTCCGCAGGCGCAGGATTTAATGGAGGGGTCGCGGACTTCCAAGTTCAATCCTTCCGGGGAGAATGAGAGGGAGATTGTGCAGTGTAATTACAAAGCAGAGGGGAGTCGATAATTCGATTCCCCGCTGCAAGTATTATTGTAATTGACGCTGTGATCTATCCGACGAGAACGACGGGCTTAATCAGATCCTTCGGCTTATCCTTCATGAGGAGAAGGGCTTCCTCCAGATCTTCCAGTTTACTAAATCTGTGCGTGAGCATCGGACTGACGTCGAGTCTGCCGTTCTTAATAACCCGAGAAAGGAACTCCATGTTTTTCCTTCCGCCGGGCATAAGACCGCCAGTGACCCTGATATGACCCATGCCGAGTCCCCATTCAACCCTGGGAATCTTGATGTAATCGCCGGTACCGAGATAGTTGATATTTGAAACTATGCCACCCGGTTTCACCATGCGAACCGCCTGGTCGAAGGTCTCCAGACCACCGCCCGCGAGAATGACTTTGTCGACGGGTTTTCCGTTCATGGCGTCACGTATCTGATCGACGATGTCTCCGTCGCGGTAGTTGATCAGATCAGTAGCTCCGTAAAATTTCGCTACTTCTTGGCACTTCTTTCGCGAACCGACGCCGAACACTCTGCCTGCTCCGCGCAGAACCGATCCCGCAACGGCCATGAGACCCACAGGGCCTATGCCTATGACGACGACAGTATCTCCGTATTCGACTTCGGCGTTGTTCGCGCCGTGAAATCCTGTGGGAACCATGTCTGACAGCATGACCGCGTCCTCGACGTCGATCTCGTCCGGCAAGTGAGCCAGATTGCCGTCAGCCTGGTTGACGTGAAAGTATTCCGCAAACGTGCCGTCCTTCATGTTTGAAAATTTCCATCCGTTCAGCATACCGCCGGAGTGTTGCGAGTATCCGGATTGTGACTCGACAGTTTCCCAGTCGGGCGTAATAGCAGGAATGATCACCTTATCCCCGGCCTTGAAATCCTTTACGAGAGATCCGACTTCCACTACCTCAGCGGACGCTTCATGTCCGAGGATCATGTCGTGCCGTTCGCCTAACGCTTTTTCCCACACTGTGTGTACGTCCGACGTACATGGCGATATCGCTATCGGTTTGCATATAGCGTCCATAGGACCGGCTTTTGGAATATCCTTTTCAATCCAACCGATCGTATCAAAGCCCAACATCGCCAAACCTTTCATCTTGCTCATAGTAAAAACCCCTTTCTCCCACTCACATTTCTATAAAAACCCCAACAATTTTGATAAAGTTTTGACAATCTAACTATAGCCGAATATATCCGCAAAGTCAATCACGATTTCATCGATTACGGGGTCGCACTCAGTGTTCCGAAAAAAAGAATCGAGACGCTGCCCCGGCGTCAGCATGCCCAAATTCGGCCTTCACGCACTTCTGTAATGCTATTCTACCCCAAAATTCCTGCAATTGAAACTGTTTTGCATCCGCAATTTATCAATTGCAATCAATGATTCTCAAATTTCGCGCAGAGAATCGCACTTACTTTGTCAACTGACCGGTTTTTTTGGCGGGTTTTTGTATTTAAACTCTATTCAATCTGCCGAGGACATTCAAGACGCGCTCAAGGATCTTCTCTGCGACGCGATTGAAGAAATGCTGCGCCAAAAACACATAATCCGAACCGCCGAAGACAGGCGAAACCTGTCGATAAGGGGTTCGGATTTGTGCTTTATTCGGAGCAAGCGCCCGAATCATCCGCCGCAAGATCGCTTCTGCGCATCAGGCGGTGAGTTTCTTGAATTCCTCTGTGAGCAAAGGCACTATCTCAAAGAGATCTCCGACGATGCCGTAATCCGCCAAAGCGAAGATGTTGGCCTCGGGATCCTTGTTGATCGCGACGATGATCTTGGATGTGCCCATGCCGGCGAGATGCTGAACCGCACCGGAGATGCCGCACGCGATGTAAAGCGTGGGCGAGACGGTCTTTCCCGTCTGCCCGACTTGGAATTTCTGTTCGATCCAACCGGCATCCACAGCCGCGCGGGAGGCGCCGACTGCGGCTCCGATCGCGTCCGCGCACTTCTCCAATATCTCATAGTTCTCCGGGCCTTTCATGCCGCGGCCGCCGGAAATGATGATGTCCGCTTCCGTCAATTCCGGTCGCGCCGAAACAGCGACGACGACCTCCTTGACGACGGCTCTGAGATCATCGTCGTCGATCTCCGCCGCCTCGTTTGCGATCTCGGCCTTGCGCGTCGCGTCAGGCTCTCCCATGGGGAAGGTATTTGGCCGAATTGCCGCCAAGATCGGTCGATCCGTCGCGGTGACCTCCGCGAAAGCCTTTCCTCCGTAGATCGGACGTTTAAACGAGAGAAACGCGGCCTCATCCGTTTCCATGCCTGTGCAGTCGGAAGCCATGCCCACGCCCAAGCGTTGCGCGAGGCGCGGCGCCAGATCCTTGCCTATGGCCGTATTTCCGATCAGGACGGCTGCGGGCTCGCCCTTTCGTATGAGCTTGTTCAGCGCCGATGTATAGGCTCCCGTCGTGTAGGTCGAAAGCCTCTTGTCGTCCGCGAGAATCACCTTATCCGCGCCGTAGGATGCGGCCTCGTCGGCGAATTGCGCCGCGCCGCTTCCGAGTATCACCGCGACGAGCGATTCGCCGGTCTCGTCCGCGATGGCGCGCCCCTTGCTCAACAATTGCAATGAAACCTTGCGAATCCCCGATTCGTTCCGTTCAAGAATAATCCAAATTCCTGTCGCCATATCGTCCACCTCCCTCATATCGCTTTCGCTTCTTCGCGCAACAGCCTCGCCAATTCCTTCGTCGCTTCGGTGGCATCGCCCGGGATCATCTTTCCGCCCGCGCGTGAAGTCGGCAGACTGTATTTCGGCGCGCTCATCTTTGCCGCGGGAACCTCTCCAAACCCGATATCGGCAAGCCCCTTCGTCGCGATCTCCTTTTTCTTGGCTTTCATGATCCCCATCATGCTAGGATAACGCGGCTCGTTCAAGCCCTTTTGCGCGGTGAACAAAGCGGGGAGTTTGACCTCGATCACCTCCGCGCCGCCGTCGATCTCACGCGTCGCGGTCGCCGTATCGCCTTCGATCTCCAATTTCAGAATGCTGCTGACAGACGGTATTCCGAGCGCTTCGGCCAAGCGAACGGCCACCTGACTCGAACCGTCGTCGACGGCGATGCGTCCGCTCAGCACGATGTCATACGGCAGTTCGGAGACGGCTTTCGCGAGAACTTCCGCGACGACCCATTCGTCCGCATCCTCCAACCCGGAAATATCGACGCGCACGGCCTTGTCGCACCCCATGGCCAACGCGGTTCTAATGGCCTCTTGCGCCTTTTCGCCCCCGGCACAGACGACCGTCACTTCTCCCCCGAATTTTTCCTTGAGCTTCAACGCCTCTTCGACGGCGAACTCGTCGTATGGATTGATCACGAGCGTCACTCCGTCGTCGCTGATCTTTCCTTCGGCGTTCAGCGCGATCTTTGCCTCGGTGTCAAACGTCTGCTTTACACTAACGATGATATTCATATTCCATCCTCCGATCATAACTTAAAACTCCGGCGGAGACGAGGATCGCCGGCGCCTAATCCTTGAGAATATTGGCGGCGATCACGACACGCTGGATCTCGCTGGTACCTTCGTAAATCTCCGTGATCTTGGCGTCGCGCATCATGCGTTCGACCGGATAATCGCGCGTGTAACCGTACCCGCCCAAGATTTGAACCGCCTGCGTCGTCACCTTGTTTGCAGCCTCGGAGGCGAACACCTTCGCCATCGCGGCGTATTTTGAAACAGGGAACGTATGTTCGTTCGCGACAAAGGCGGCCTGATATACGAGCAACCGCGCGGCCTCGATCTGCAATGCCATATCCGCGAGTTTGAACTGAATGGCCTGAAGCGCGGAAATGGGCTTCCCGAATTGCACTCGTTCCTTCGCGTAATTAAGAGCTTGCTCGTACGCGCCCTGAGCGATTCCCAATGCCTGCGACGCGATGCCTATTCGCCCGTAATCAAGCGTCGTCATCGCAATTTTGAAGCCCTGCCCCTCTTCCCCGAGCAGGTTTTCCGCGGGAATGCGGACGTTCTCGAAGACCAATTCATAGGTCGCGGACGAGCGGATACCCATCTTCTTCTCTTTCTTGCCGAACGTGAAACCCGGCGTATCCTTCTCGAGAATAAACGCGGCGATCCCCTTGTTGCCCTTGCTCTTGTCCATCTGCGCGGTGACCACGTACACATCGGCGTGATAGCCGTTCGTGATGAACACCTTGGAACCGTTTATGACGTATTCGTCCCCTTCTCGCGTCGCCGTCGTGCGCGTTCCCGACGCGTCCGAACCGGCCATGGACTCCGTCAGACCGAACGCGCCCAACTTCTCGCCCGAAGCTAAAGCGGGCAGATATTTTTGCTTCTGCTCTTCCGACCCGAACAACAAAATCGGATTTGCGCACAGACTTGAATGCGCGGAAATCGTGACGCCGAGCGCCGCGTCGACGCGAGAAAGCTCCTCCACGGTGATAGCGTAGGAGATGTAATCCGCGCCCACGCCGCCGTATTCCTCGGGAAACGTGATGCCGGCGAGTCCGAGCTCGGCGCACTTCTTCCACAATTCCATGGGGAATTCTTCGTTTTCGTCGCGTTCCTCAGCGCCCGGACCGGCTTCCTTCTCGGCGAAATCCCGCACCATCTTGCGCATCATGATATGATCTTCATTCAATTCAAAATTCATTTCAGTATTCCTTTCGCAATATACGCAGAAACCCGCATCTTCCGAGACGCCCGCCCCTCGGTTCGGCGCAGATCACCGTCTGTTGCTCCTGCGCCAGACACCCAATGCGTCCGCTTCCTTGATCAATTCGTCGCGGAAATCCGGATGCGCGATCGAGATGATCGCCTCCGCGCGTTCCCACAGCGTAAGCCCTTTCAGATTCGCAATCCCATTTTCCGTCACGAGAAAATGCACCATGCTTCGCGGAACCGTCACTACGGCGCCCGGCGTCAACGAGGGGCGTATCCGAGACACCCGCGTACCGTTCTTCGAGGCGTGAGAGGAACTCATGCAGATGAAGGCTCTGCCGCCCTCGGAACGATAGGCGCCGAACGTGAAGTCCAATTGTCCGCCTGTGCCGCTGATCTGACGCGCGCCGAAGGATTCCGAACAGACCTGACCGAAGATATCCGTCTCGACGCAGTTGTTGACGGCGACAACCCTGTCGTTTCTCGCGATGATCTCCGGATCGTTCGTGTAGTCCACGGGATAGAACGCGACCGCGGGATTGTCGTCGATGAAATCGTATGTCTTCTTCCCGCCCAACGCGAACGTGCATACGACCTTGTATTTGTCGATGTTCTTCCGCGCGCCCGTCACGCGTCCCGACTCGATCATGTCGACGAACGAATCGACGAACATCTCCGTGTGAATGCCCAGATCTTTCAGGTCGGATTGCGCGATCAGCGCGCCGACCGCGTTCGGCATGCCGCCGATTCCCAACTGGAGACAATCGCCGTCGCGCAAATGCTCCATGATCAATTCCGCGATGCGTCTGTCGGTCTCGCTTGGCGAGATGGGCGATAATTGAGGCAAGGGCCAATTCGCTTCCGTGATCATCGACACATTGTCGATGTGAATCGCTTCCTCGAATCCGCCGAGACACCTCGGCATGTTGGGATTGACCTCAAGTATGACCGTATCCGCCGTCTCGCAGAGAGCCATCGCGTGAGAGACCTGCGGTCCGAAATTGAAAAATCCGCGTTCGTCCATGGGCGCGACCGTTAAAAACACGACATTTGTACGTATATGCTCCCTGTAATACCTC
>JAIRTJ010000161.1 GCA_031254995.1 Eubacteriales Family XIII. Incertae Sedis bacterium | reverse complement strand
CACGGGGCGTCGGGATAGGAGCAGGTACCGCAGATATCGCAAGCGCCCGCGCCCATCGGGAGGATATCGTAACGAGACCTCAGCCTTTCGATCAGCTCGGAAAAATTGTCCTTGTGTTTGTCGCTCGTCGCCTGAATGTTCTCATAGTCAAAATCGTCCCGCATTTTGCCGATCGTTTGGACGATGATGCCGAACGAATAATCAGCGGCTATTTTCGCCGAGTCATCGACGCTTCCGCAGGCGGGCGGACAACTCCAACTCTTTCCGTATTGACCGCAACGATCCGCAGCGCACATCTCCCGCACCTCAGGCATGAAGACCAACGCGGAAACATTCAGTTCCCGCGCCTGCGAAAACCCCGTTTCGAGAGCTTCGTCTATGAACGCTTGCGCGTCGTACTTCATAACATTCCTCTTATCGCGGGTATCATCGAACAACAAAAAACGCCTCCGTCGGAAAATATCTTCACTGCCGCCGATCAACTCGCATAACAGGCATTTTATCGGCAAGGCGTACCCTTCGCAATGAGCTGAGATAAGACGAATTTGTCGCGGAACGATAACACACTGCGCGCCGAACGATTTGTCCGACGCGCAGCGCATTTCAGATTGGAGCTACATCATACCCATGCCGCCGCCCGGAGGCATGGCAGGCATAGCGGGTTCGTTGCTCTTGATTTCGGCTACCGCGGATTCGGTGGTCAGGAGCATCGCGGATACCGACGCCGCGTTTTGCAACGCGGAACGCGTCACCTTCAGCGGATCGACGATGCCGGCCCCGATCATATCCTCATAGACCTCGGTCGCGGCATTGAAACCGATGCCCTTCTTGCTTTCCTTGATCTTGGAGATCACGACGCTGCCTTCGTATCCCGCGTTCTCAGCGATCTGACGAACGGGTTCCTCAAGCGCGCGCTCGATGATGGATGCGCCCGTCTTTTCGTCCCCGGAGAGGGACGCGACGTACTTGCTCACCGCGGGAATCGCGTTCGCGAGCGCGATACCGCCGCCGGAAACGATGCCTTCCTCAACGCCGGCCTTCGTGGAATTGAGCGCGTCTTCCATGCGCAATTTCTTTTCCTTGAGTTCGGTCTCCGTCGCCGCGCCGACCTTGATCACGGCTACACCGCCGGACAGTTTCGCCAGACGCTCCTGCAACTTTTCCTTATCGAAATCGGATGTGGTCACTTCGATCTGATTCTTGAGCGCGCCGACTCTTGCGTTGATGTCCTTCTTCGTGCCGGAACCGCCGACGATGGTCGTATTCTCTTTGTCAACCTTGACCGTGGCGGCCTTGCCCAACATATCGATCGTGGCTTCCTTGAGCTCGTAGCCCAATTCTTCGGAGATAACCGTACCGCCGGTGATGATCGCGAGATCCTCCATCATGGCCTTTCTTCTGTCGCCGAACCCCGGAGATTTGACGGCTACGCAATCGAACGTGCCTTTCAGCTTGTTGACGATGAGCGTAGTAAGCGCCTCGCCCTCGACGTCCTCGGCGACGATCAGCAGTTTCTTGCCCTGTTGCACGATCTGCTCGAGGATGGGCAGAATGTCTTGAATGTTTGAGATCTTCTTATCCGTCAACAGGATGTACGGATTTTCGAGTACGGCTTCCATCTTCTCCGTATCGGTGACGAAATAGGCGGACAGATAACCTCGATCAAATTGCATACCTTCCACCACCTCGAGAGAGGTATCCATGGATTTGCTCTCCTCGACCGTAATGACGCCATCCTTACCGACCTGTTCCATCGCCTCCGCGATCATCTCTCCGATCTGCGCATCTCCCGAGGAGACGGAACCGACCTGCGCGATCGCTTCTTTCGTATTGACCGCGTGCGCGCCCTTTTTCAATTCCTTTACAGCCACTTCGATCGCGCCCTGGATTCCCTTTTTCAGGGTCATGGGATTCGCGCCGGCCGCTACATTTTTGAAGCCCTCGTTTACGATGATCTGCGCGAGCAAGGTCGCCGTCGTCGTGCCGTCGCCCGCCACGTCGTTCGTCTTCGTCGCCACTTCCTTGACCAACTGAGCGCCCATATTCTCATAGGGATCGTCCAATTCGACTTCCTTCGCGATGGTCACGCCATCGTTGATAATCATCGGAAAACCGTATTTTTTGTCCAAAAGAACATTTCTGCCTTTGGGGCCCAAGGTGATTTTTACGGTGTTCGCGAGTTGATCCACACCCGATTGCAGTTTCCTTCTCGCGTCCTCTCCAAAGTTGATTTCTTTTGCCATTTCTTATCTCCTTTACCTCTAAACATGTTTCGTCGCGTCCCGGTTCCGCTCGGCTTTGCCCGCGCCTCGACGGCGCTCCACAAACGCCGATGTCCCGCTTCCCGGTCGCTTTCGCGCCGCCTATTTTACAGTCGCGTAAATATCGCTCTGCTTGACCAATTTATATTCCTCGCCGTCATACTTGACATCCATGCCTCCGTACTGGCTGAATATAACCTTATCTCCCGGCTTAACGACGATCTTCACGTCCTCGGTCCCGGGTCCCACCTCGATGACCTCCGCGATTTGGGGCTGTTCTTTGGCCTGACCGGAGAGTATTATCCCGCTCTTTGTCCGTTCCTCAGCCTCGACTCTCTTAATAACGATCCACTCGTTAATCGGTTTGATTCCAAAACTCATCTTCACATAACTCCTTTCCGAACAACATCTCAACTATCCTACCGATTCGCATACCCGTATTCGGCAATCTGATTTTTTGTTAGCACTCTCGTTTGGTGAGTGCTAAATAATATTTTAATCCATTCACGCCTGTTGTCAATAGCAATCCCGAAATTTTTTATGAGAAATCGCGAAAACGCACATGGCCCTATCATAAATGACTCCGCTTACGCTCCGCATTTATGATATAACAACCGCTTCCTGCGGTTGCCATATCCATTGCTCTGCCGTGCGATTTTTTCGCCTGCGGCGAAAACGCACTCGGCCCATATCATAAATGACTCCGCTTACGCTCCGCATTTATGATATAATCAATCCATGCTTACGCACGTAAAAAACCTGACGCGGGAGGAACTTCGGATCGCGTTTGCGGCGATGGGAGAGAAGCCGTTCCGCGCAAATCAGATATTCGAATGGATGTATCGACGCGGTGCGCGAAATTTCGCGGAGATGACGAGTCTCGCAAAATGCCTTCGCGAAAAAACGGATGCTTTCATTCCATTATCACCCGAATCAGGCGTGATTTCGGGGAAATTCGGCGCATCAGAAGCGCCTTGCGAAATACCGGATGAAACCGCTCCTCTCATGACATTGCGCATCAAAAAAAGGTTGATCTCCGCGCGCGATGGGACACGCAAGTATCTCTGCGAGACAGCGGACGGGAATTTGATAGAATCCGTATGCATGAAATATCGGTTTGGAAGTTCCGTCTGCGTATCCTCGCAAGCGGGTTGTCGCATGGGCTGCGCGTTCTGCGCCTCAGGTCTGAACGGCCTCGCGCGCGACCTGACGCCCGGCGAAATGTCGGATCAACTGCTCTTGGCGAGAGAGGACACGAGCGAAGACATCCGCCACGTCGTCGTTATGGGAACGGGCGAGCCTCTGGACAATTATGAAAATGTCCTGAAATTCCTCGAAAACATCACCGATCCCGTCGGACTCGGACTCGGACGCCGACAACTCACGGTATCGACCTGCGGCCCGGTGACAGGCATGGAACGTTTCCTTCGGGATATGCCGCAAGCAAACCTCGCGATCTCGTTGCACGCGCCGAACGACGCGATCAGAACGCGCATCATGCCGATCGCAAAGACGGACAGCGTCGAGGACATCATCTCGTTCGCGCGGCGATACACGCGAGAATCCGGGCGCAAAATCACCTTCGAATACGTTCTCATCGATGAACTGAACGACGATCCCGATTGCGCGGACGAGCTCTCAAATCGATTGCGCGACATCAACTGTCTCGTAAACATCATTCCCCTCAACCATGTCCCCGAAACGGGTCTCGTCCCCTCTTCCGATGAAACCGTTCGCGCGTTCAGAGACCGACTGGAATCGAACGGCGTTGGAACGACCGTGCGCCGAAAGCTCGGCGCGGACATCGATGCCGCCTGCGGGCAATTGCGCCGCTCGGGCGCGGACTAAATCTCCCGATCATCCCCGTCCCGCAAAGCTCTTTAAGGTTCAGTAAAGGTTCGCATTGTATAATAGCATCGGTACGCAAATCGACGCGCTCGCGCATTCGCGCCGCCTTAGGGTTTGAGCGGCTTAACGTCGTTTATTCACCAAAGCGAGAAGATGGATGGAATGTTATGAAAAACGAATCGAAAAAAGGAAAAAAACTGTTGATCGCGGTCATCATTGCGGCGCTTCTGGTCGTGATCGCGATATTGATCTTCTCAAGAATCCTGTCGCGAGGCCTCGAAAACGCGGCGAATGATTTGATCGCGGAGGCGAAAGTGACAAGCGGAGACATCTCCGCGACGGTTGTCGGCAGCGGAACGCTTGCGAATGCCGATATTGCGGTTGAGTTGCCATACGGCGTAACCATACAAAAAATTCTTGCGGAAGTCGGAGATGCGGCGCAAAAAGGCGATGTCCTTGCAAAGGTCAGCGACTCATCCGTCGCGAGCCGCGTTTCGGACATCAAATCCGCGCTCGCAAACATCGAAAGCGAGATGAAAACCCTGGCCGAAAACAGCGAGAAAACCGTATCGGTAAAATCCGAAACGAAGGCGCGGGTAAAGAAGATATACGCCGTGAACGGAAGCGCGGTCGAAGACATCGTCGCGGAAAGCGAAGCCCTGATGCTCCTGTCCTTGGACGGAAAAATGGCCGTGACCTTCGACAGCGAGACATCCCTTGCGCTCGGCGACTCCGTCTCCGTCATTCGGGACGGCGGCGAAGCGGAAGGCTCCGTGGTATCCGCTTCCGCAGGAACCTATGTCGTGACGCTGAGCGACGACGGTCCCAAGGTCGGTGAGCGCGTCGACATCAATTCGAATGGGAAAACGATCGGAAACGGCGAACTGTACATACACGAACCCCTGCGCGTCACGGCGGACTTCGGGCGCGTCGCGAGCGTCAATGCCGAGGAAAATAAATCCATTTCTGCCGGTGACACCCTTTTAACCATAATAAAGCCCGCGGCGAATCGCGCCTACGAAAGTCTGATCGACAAACAAAACAGCCTGCTCAACACGCTCGAACAACTGACGAAGCTCTCGATTACGGGTGAGATACACGCCCCCGTCTCCGGTACGATAACCGAGATTCTTGCGATGCCCGGCGCCGCGTTGGCGAAGGAGCAAGATACTTCGACCGATTATGACGATATGGGATCCGCGTTCAAAATTACAGCGAAAGACGTTCTCTCGCTGAATGTAAACATCGACGAATCGGATATCTCCGCGGTGAATGCGGGCCAAGAGGCGACAGTTGAAATCGACGCCATTCCGGGAAAGGTTTTTGAGGGAACGGTGAAGGAGGTTTCGAATGAAACGAACGCTTCCGAAAACGCCTCGAATTATTCCGCAATCATCGAAATCGAAAAGACTCCCGAAATGAAACTCGGTATGAGCGCGACCGCTGTTATTATAAAGGAAGAAAGATCGAACGTGCCGATCATACCGCTCGCGGCCGTGCAGGAATTCGGGAGCGACGTCTTCGTATACGTTTCGCGCGACGAGAACAATATGCCGAGCGGGCGCACGCCCATTGAAACCGGTCTGTCCGACGGGACCATGACGGAGGTCGTCAGCGGACTAAAGGTCGGCGATACCGTATACTTCGCGCAAAGTCCCTCGAACAATTCGCGAGATCAAATGATGTTCGGCGTCGGGAATCCGCCGGGTCAATTCAACGGAGGACGAGTGTCGGAAGGCGGAAATCGACCGGAGTTTACCGAGCAGAGAGAAGATCCGACGGATGCGGACGACTGAGGGGCAAATCATGATCGAGCTTCGCGACATTTCAAAGATATACAGAATGGGAGACGACGAAGTCCGAGCTCTGGACCGCGTCAGCATGGTCGTGGGACAGGGTGAGTTCGTCGGAATCACGGGTCCGTCGGGGAGCGGGAAATCCACGATGATGCACATCATCGGTTGCCTTGACATCGCGGACAGCGGAATATATCGCTTGGACGGACAATCCATCGAGGATTATTCCGAGAACGAGCTCGCAACGATTCGAAACATGAAGATCGGTTTCGTCTTTCAGAGCTTCAACCTGATCGCGCGCATGACGATAGAGGAAAACGTCGAGTTGCCGCTCATCTATCAGGGCGTCCCCGCTCGCGACCGCAAGGAACGCGTCGAGAATGCGCTGGAGCGCGTCGGCCTCGCAGATCGCCGAAAGCATACGCCAAACAGCATATCCGGCGGGCAACAACAGCGAGCGGCCATCTCTCGCGCCATCGTAACGGATCCGACCCTCTTGCTCGCGGATGAGCCAACGGGCAATCTGGATTCGAAGACGGGAGAAAGCATCATGGAACTGTTTCGCGAACTTAACGCCTCGGGCAAAACCATCGTGCTCATCACGCACGACGATCTGGTCGCGAGCCGAACGAGCAGGACAATACGACTAATGGACGGCGGAATCGAAGGTACAAAATGATATTGCAATCTTTCAAAGCGGCGATCAAATCCATCGCGGCGAACAAGGTACGAGCATTCTTGACGATGTTGGGCATCATCATCGGCGTGATGTCGTTGGTCGTATTGGTTTCTTTGGTCACGAGCGCGACGAATTCCGTGACGAGTCAAATTGCGAGCATGGGAACCGACATGTTATCGGTCACAGTCATAGACGACAAGGGAAACGCGTTGAAATCGACCGATCTCGAGGAGATCGCGAACGACGACAACATCTCTCTGATCTCGCCGACGACGCAGACTTCCGGCACGGTAAAGCGCGGCAAC
>JAIRTJ010000133.1 GCA_031254995.1 Eubacteriales Family XIII. Incertae Sedis bacterium | reverse complement strand
GTTGCCCATACGGTAGGCCTTATCCTTATGGACGATGAAGCTCAGGGCATCCACCGCTTTGCCCGCAAGCAGGATGTCGAGGCGCAAAAGCTGCGAGGGGCGATACTCGCTGAACTCGTAATCGAGCGAGGCGTAGCCTTTCGTGCGGCTCTTGAGCTGGTCGCAGTAGTCCAGAATGAGTTCTGAAAGCGGGATGCTCCAGTGCATCTCAACCGTTGTCGTCGAGAGGTATTGCATCGCCGTCGGTCTCCTGCGTCACAGAAAAAATACCAAAATAGTACAAATATGGCACGCGCCTGACGCCATCAAAAAATTCGGCTATCAAACGCTTGATACGCCCTCGGGACTTCGCGGTGACGTGGCGCGCGTCATGGGCGTACACCGTAATTACAGCTATGTGATCTGTCCCGCGAAGGCCGTCGCTTCGTATTTCTGCGAGGCTTTCGATGTCGATGAAAGCAAGCTCGCGTATCTCGGGTTGCCGCGCGTCGACTTTATTTCGGAAATCGCGAGGGTGCGTCGCGCGGATCGGAAGGACAACCGAATCGAGGAAGTCGAATGCGAGGATTCAAGTTTGCGTTTGAAGGCTCGCATAGAGGAACGATATCCGGTTCTGAAGGACAGGGGCTTGCGGACATTGCTCTACGCGCCGACCTTTCGCGATGGCAGACCGATCGACGCGGAAGGACTTTTGCGCCGAATCGACTTCCGTTCGTACAACGCGGTTTTGAAGTTGCACCCCTTGGATCGCAGCGAAATACGGTTTGAAGCCGCCCGTGCGGAAGGATTGATCATCGATGAGGATTTCGGCGCCATCGACTGGTTTTCCGTCGCAGATGCAGCGATCACGGATTATTCGGGTTTCGCCGTCGAATGCGCCGTCGCGAAATTGCCGACGTATTTTTACGTCTATGACCTGGAGGAGTACATGAAGGAGCGAGGGCTGAACATCGATCTGAGGGAGGAGGCCATCGCGCGATATGTGTTTGAGGACGCCGCGCGGCTCATGGACTGCGTCGAGGGAGAGCCTTACGACTTTGAGGCTTTGCGCGCGTTTCGCGAAAAATACTTGGAATGCGAGGATTTCGGAAACACCGAAAGGCTTGCCGCATTCGCCGCGCATTCTATGATATAACAACCGCCTCTTGCGGTTGTCATATCCGTTTATCTGCCGTGCGATTTTTTCGCCCCAAGGCGAAAACGCACATGGCCTTATCATAAATGACTCCGCATTCGCTCCGCACTTATGATATAATAGCCTTGTTTATATGGCGGATGGCGGACGATTCGAGGGGTAATGAGGAAGATCATCACATACGGCACATTTGACCTCTTTCATGAGGGGCATCTCAGCATTATCGAACGGGCGAAAGCGCTCGGCGATTATCTTGTCGTGGGCGTTACGGGCGAAAATTACGACATGGAGCGGGGAAAGTTGAATGTCCGCGACAGCCTTCCGACGCGCATCGAAAACGTCCGAAAGACCGGTCTGGCCGACGAGATCATCGTCGAGGAATACCCGGGACAGAAGATCAGAGATATTTCAAAGTATGGCATAGACGCGATCGCACTGGGTTCGGATTGGACCGGCAAACTGGATTATTTAAAGCAATACTGCGACGTCGTGTACTTGGAGCGGACGAAGAACGTCTCGAGCACGAAGTTGCGCGAGAGCAACGGCAGGATATACAGGCTCGGGATCATTTCCGACGACGAGACGGACAGGGATATCGTCTCGGAATCCAGATCCGTGAGCGGTCTGGAGGTCTGCGGCGCGTATATTTCAAACGCGGAAGAGGCGCGGCGGTTTTGCGCGAAGTACGACCTCGGCGAGGCTTTTTCTTCCCTCGACGCGCTGTTTGACGCCTCCGACATCGTTTACGTCCGCGTAAATCGCGAAAGCAGATACGATTGCGCGCGGCGCGCTTTGGAGCGCGGGAAGCACGTGATCATGGATTTCCCCTCGGCGAGCAGGAATGAATTGAATGAACTGTATGAAATTGCAAAACGAAACGAAGTCGTCCTGTACGGGAGCGTTCCTCTCGCGTTTCTGCATACGTTTCGGCAACTTCTCTGGCTTCTGCACGGCAAGACGATCGGACACGTCATGAGCGTTTCGTGCGTCATGCCGCGCGACGGCGATGCGGCGGATACGGCGATTTTGCCGGTTTTCGCCTTCGTGAAGATACTGGGCGCGGACGCGAAGAATACGCATCATTTCAGCTTCGGACGCGAGATTTGCGCGGAACCGGTTTCGGGCAATGCGGACGCGAGAGGCTGTGAACCGAGCGTCGCGAGGCGCGAGGATTCGGAAGCGGCGTATGATCGTCTCACCGTGGAATACGCCGACGCCTGCGCGAGCGTCGAGTTCGGTACATCAGAATGGATGAGAAGCGGCATGACTATTCTCGGCTCGCTAGGGCGCGTCGAAATACCCGGAAAATGGTGGAACATGTCCTACTTCAAGGCGGATGTCGCGGGGGAGGAAAGCGCGAAGCGTTACAGCTTCAACGCGCAGGGTTCGGGCTTTCGATATCTCCTGCACGACATGCTTTTGGCGATCGAGAGCGGACGCGAGGAGCCCGGAGGCATGACGCGGGAAGAATCGTTAAAAATTATGGATATTTTGGAAAAAAGCGGTTTATTGCGAAAGTGATGCGCGTTCGTTTCAAAAACGCGCGGTGCAAACGCGCCCGCAGACGACGAGGCGGTGCGGAATTGGAGGATTTGCGCGCGTGAAATTGTTCACACTCGGACCTACGGAGATGTACCCTAGGACATTGGAGCTTGCAGGAAAGCCCTTGCCGTATTTCAGGACAGGCGAATTTTCCGACGTCATATCGGAGACATGCGACTTGATGCGACGTTTCGCAAACGCGCCTGACGGCAGCGAGGTCGTCATTCTCACGGCATCCGGCACGGCGGCAATGGAGGCCTCGGTCGTCAACTGCTTCGATCGCGACGACAAACTTTTGGTCGTCGACGGAGGGACGTTCGGACATAGATTCGCGGAAATCTGCGCTTATCATCGCATCCCGTTCGAATCCGTCGATCTGCCTTTCGGCGTCGAGTTCGCGGAGGACAAGTTGCGAGCCTTCGAGAATAAGGGCTTTACGGGCTTGCTCATCAACATTCACGAAACATCCACGGGACAGCTTTACGACATGGACATCGTCGGCGAATTTTGCCGACGCAACGGTCTGTATCTCGTCGCGGACGCCATCGGCTCGTTTCTCGCCGACGAAACCGATATGCGACGTTGCGGAATCGACG
>JAIRTJ010000167.1 GCA_031254995.1 Eubacteriales Family XIII. Incertae Sedis bacterium | reverse complement strand
TTTTCATCCACGTACTGTCCCCGCCCCTGCTCGGGAGAGAAGTAATGGACGGAGCCCATGACCGTATTGTGCTCGCTCACAATGGTTCCGTCACTGACGGCCTTCGCAATTCCGAAATCCGTGATCTTGGCCATTCCGTCCGGCGTAATCAAGATGTTATGCGGCTTCACGTCCCGATGGATGATGTTGTTTCGATGCGCGACGCTCAAAGCCGCAGCCACCTGCTCCGCAATATTGATCGTATACTTGTAATCCAGCGGAGCCTTCTCCGCGATGATGTCGCTCAGAGGCTTGCCTTCCACCAATTCCATGACTATGTAATAGATGCTGCCCTCTTTCCCGACATCGTAGATATTTACGATATTCGGATGGGACATGCCTGCGGCGGCTCGCGATTCGCGTCGAAAACTCTCGACGAAGCTCATGTCCTTTGCAAATTCCGGCCTGAGAATCTTTATCGCGACCATTCTGCTGAGCAGTTTGTCCCGCGCCTTATACACCACGGCCATGCCGCCGTCGCCGATCTTCTCGTGTATTTCATATCTTCCGGCCAGTATCTTGTATCCCATTTTATCCTCCCGTTCCGTTCAGAGCAGGCGCGGCTCGATCATATCTCCCAACAAACGACCGTAATGTTGTCGTTTCCGCCCCTGTCGTTGGCCGCTTTTACGAGATTGCGGCAGACCGTATTCAAATTTTGCTCCGCTGTTATGATGTCGCGAATCTCGTCGTCCGTGAGTTCTCCGTGCAAACCGTCAGTACACAGCAACACGCGATCGTGTTTTTGCACATCGTAATAATAGAAATCGGGCTCCTCATCCCCGCTCACGCCGAGCGCCCGCGTGATCATATTCTTCTGCGGATGGTTGCGCGCCTCGCTGCGCGTAAGCGCGCCCGCGTTGACCAATTTGTTCACGTAGGTGTGATCCTCCGTGAGTTGACTGATCTCGCCGTCCCGGACGATGTACGCTCTGCTGTCTCCGATGTTTATGATGAAGAGGGCGTCGCCATCCCCGTAAGCGACGACAGCCGTCGTCGCCATGCCTTCCGTCGATGGGTCGCGCGCGGATATCTCGAGTATGTCGTTGTTGATCTTCTGAAAACACCGCAGGAAATAGCTCTTGAACCAATTGCGCCTGTATTTCCCTTCCATGTTTTCGGTCTTTTCGATCGGATTGGCCTTCAAAAAAGCCTCTATGCCATTGACCGCTTTCCTGCTCGCGATCTCGCCGGAACTTCTCCCGCCCACGCCGTCGGCTACGGCAAACAGGTTGTATTTGGGCAAGACGAGGAGCGCGTCCTCGTTTTCGGCGCGCTTGCATCCGACGTCGGTTCTGAATCCCACGCTGATCATATGGCCTCCCGTTGACCCAAGGACTCTCGTCGCTTCATCTTGCATATGAAAAATCCGTCAGTATTATCTATATTTGGCAATAACTGTTTTGTCTCTGTCTTCTCGAAATCCGCATGGCGTCTCAGAAAATCGTTCACAACCTGTTGACTTTCGCGCCTTGAAACGGTGCAGACGGCATAGACGAGGACGCCGCCCGGCTTCACGTATTTCGATGACGCCGCCAATATGTCCCGTTGTTTGAGCGGCAAGTCTTCCATCTCGTCGTCCCATTTCTTGTATTTGATCTCGGGTTTCTTCCTTACGGTGCCTAAGCCGGAGCACGGCGCGTCGACGAGGACGCGATCCGCCGTATCCGCGAGATCCGAGTCCGCGCGCGTCGCGTCCCAACTCCATGTATCGACGATCGTGACGCCCAACCGCTTCGCCTGTTCGCGAATCAGATAGAGCTTGCGCTTGTAGAGGTCTATGGCGCTGATGCGGCCCTTGTTGTTCATAGCCTCCGCTATGGCCATCGTCTTGCCGCCCGGCGCCGCGCATACGTCCACGACAGTTTCGCCGGGTTTCGGATCCAAGACTCGCACCGCGCAAAGCGATCCCTCGTCCTGTATTGAATAAAGTCCGCTCTTGTAGAAACGACCGCCGATCACTTCCTCGCCCTTGACGCATAGCATATTCGGAACCCCGTCCAGCGGAGACACCTCGTATCCCCGAGCCGTCAATCTCTCGGAAAGATCGTCGCGATCCGTCATCAGGGTGTTCACGCGTATTGTGAGAGGCGGGATCTCGTTGCCCGCGGCCAGAAGTTTCTCCGCATCCTCCGCGCCGAAATCATCCAACCACATCTTCACAATCCACGGTTCGTAGCTGTACTTGACAGACAGGTAGCGCGTCTCGTCCTCGTCGCGTTCGGGCAAAGTCACATAGTCGCGATCGCGCAGATACTGACGCAGCACGCCGTTGACGAAGCCTTCGCGACCTTTCGCGTAGCGACCCGCCATTTCCACGGTCTCGTTTACAGCCGCGTAATCAGGCACGGAATTCATGAATATGATCTGATACAGACCCATGCGCAACAGGCTCAAGTCCGCAACGTTGAGCTTCTCCGTAGGCGTTTTGACGAAATTACCGATCACGTAATCCAGATACATCTTTTGGCGGATCACGCCGAAAGCCAATTCGCGGACGAAAGGCCGATTGCTTGGTTTGAGTCTGTTGATATGGTTATTCGCGGCGATGTGGGAATACGCCTTCTTGTTTTCGACATCTCTGACGATGTAAAACGCCGTCTTCCTGTTGATATCCATAGTCTTCTTTCCCGAACTTCGTCCGCTTCCGCAATCCTACCTGAAGATTTTCGTCGCATCCACGACGTTTCCCTTTAAATATTCCGATACCTTCATCGGCTTTTTCCCCGGCGCCTGTATAGCGTCGAACACGATGATCCCGTCCTTCGCGACGACGGCGATTCCGGCGTCCGATACGGACGCGACAGCGCCCGGTGTTTTCCCCCGAAGATCCTCCGGACGCGAAATCCCGACATGCGCTTCCAATATCTTTATCTGCGCATCGCCGAGAAACGCGTATGCGCCCGGTGCGGGATTCATGGCTCGCACTTTGTTTGCGATAGCGCGCGCGGTCTCGTTGAAATCGACGCGTCCCTCCGTCTTCGTCACAAGAGGCGCGTAGGTGGCATTGTCGTGATCCTGAGCAACCCGTCCTGCCGTACCCGCAACGATGGCAGGCAGGGTTTCGACGAGCAATTTCGCGCCCAGCGACGACAAGATCTCGTGCGCGCGCCCCGTATTCATACCCTCGATGCATGCCTCCGCGGTCGCGATCACATCGCCCGCGTCCAAGGCCTCCGTCATGTGCATGAGCGTGACGCCCGTCGTCCGCTCGCCGGCCTCCACAGCGCGATGTATCGGCGCCGCTCCGCGATATTTAGGCAGGAGCGACGCGTGGATATTCACGCAACCGAGTCCGGGCGCTTCAAGTATTTCCCTCGGCAAAATCTTACCATAGGCCGCAACAACTATCAAGTCCGGGCGCAAATCGATCAAATAATCGAAGAACTCGCGATTCCCCTTGAGCTGCTCCGGCTGCGCCACGGGAATGCCCAAAGACGAGGCGCGACTTTTGACGGGAGTCGGACGGATCCGCTTCCCGCGCCCCGCCGGCCGATCCGGTTGCGTCACGGCCAAGACCACGTTCCAACCCTCGCGAACCAACGCGGACAGAGCCGGAACCGCGAAATCGGGCGTACCCATATACACGATTTTGACCTCGTCGCGCGCCGAGAAAACTCCCCGATCCATCATGCCTCCGCATCCGCGGCGGATTCGGCGATGTCGGTAAACAGAATTCCGTTCAGATGGTCGATCTCGTGACAGAGAGCTTTCGCCAAAAGACCCTCGCCTTCCACTATGAACTCCTCGCCGTTGCGATCGAAGGCCTTCGCCTTTACGCGCGCCGGACGGGTCACGAAGCCCGTGACGCCGGGCAATGACAGGCAACCTTCTTCCGCGCAAACCTCGCCCTCCGCCTCGACGATCACGGGATTGATCAATTCATAGCGTTCGCAAGGCGGCGCGGCGGTGTTTTGTCGGACTTCTCGTCTATCGTTTTCGCGCGGTTCTTCCCCTGTCCGCGATTCCGGATCCGGTTCCCTCGGCGGCGTCGTGTCTATGACGACGATTCTGCGCAACACGCCCACCTGCGGAGCGGCCAACCCGATGCCGTCGTACTCGCGCATCGTTTCCCACATATCGTCCAGAAGAAGATGCGTCCGCTCTCCGAAATTTTTCACTTCCTTGGACTGCTTTCTGAGAATCGCGTCTCCTTCGAGGACTACTCTTCTCAACGCCATGTTCAACACCTCCCTCACATGAGCGAAAATGGATTCACATCTATTATTATACGATATTTAAGCGCTCTGTCGGTATTCATCTTTTTCTTCAAATCCGCCAATGTCCGTTCATAGGCGATTCTTCGATCCGGAAGCGCCTTCATGTACATTTGGTAGCGATAATCATCCCCCGTCTTCGGAATCGCCGCCTTGTGCGGGCCGAAGATGCGCGATTTTTCGCCTTCGCCCAGACGGGACAAAATCGCTCGACGCAACGATTCGGCGCCCGCCGCGGCCGCACTCTCGTCCTCGGACAGGATCGTCGCCTGAATCACGTCGCTGAACGGCGGATACTTCATATATCGCCGCAACAGTATCTCCGTATCGTAAAAACCATCGTAATCGTGCTTGACGGCGGCCGCGATTGCGTAATTGTCAGGGGCGTAAGTCTGGACGACCACAGAGCCGACGTCCTCGCCTCGGCCGGATCTGCCGGCGACCTGCGTGATGAGCTGGAACGTACGTTCCGAAGAGCGAAAATCGGGGATGTTCAGGCTCACGTCCGCAGCGATGATCCCAACCAACGCGACGTTTGCGAAATCCAAGCCCTTGGCCACCATCTGCGTACCGATGAGAATATCCGTGCGACCCTTTCCGAAATCCCGCAATATCCTGTTTATGCTGCCCTTTTTAGCGGAGGTATCGAGATCCAATCTGGCGACCGTCGCCGAAGGAAAGGTCTCGCGCGTCAACTCCTCCACCTTCTCCGTTCCCGCTCCGAAATGGCGCAGATAACCGCTGCCGCATTCCGGACATACCTCCGGTATGCGCACGCTCTTCCCGCAGAAATGGCAGATCGCACGCTCCGCCTGTTTATGATAGGTCATGGATATGCCGCACTCTTCGCAACGCATGACGAAGCCGCATCTGCGACATGAGATGAACGGGCTGTAGCCCCTGCGGTTTAAAAACAGTATGATTTGCTTTCCGTCATCCAACGCGGATGCGATTCGCGCGTAAAGCTCCGCGCTGAACACGGAACGATTTCCGGACTCGATTTCTGTTCGCATATCGGCGATGTGCACCGTTGGCAGAGGCGTTTCGTTATATCGCTTCTTCATCGTAAGCAATCGGTACAGACCGATCTTGGCGCGATACGCGGAGACGACGGACGGCGTCGCACTGCCGAGGACGACGACGCCGCGCGCGCGCGCCGCGCGCTTTATCGCAACCTCTACGGTGTCGTACTTGGGCGTCATATCCGACTTGTAGGTGGTCTCGTGCTCCTCGTCC
>JAIRTJ010000062.1 GCA_031254995.1 Eubacteriales Family XIII. Incertae Sedis bacterium | reverse complement strand
TCTCCTTAAAATAATCGGGATGGGGCTCCGCCGCGCAGAGCGACATGCCGGAGATCGGCTCCGCGATAAAGGCGGCCACTGTCTCGGGTCCCTGCGCCAAAATCTCGTTTTCCAACGCCTTCGCGCATTGCAACCCGCAACTTTCCGGCTTTTGATCGAACCAACACCGATAGCAATAACAGGGCGCGATATGTCCGTGTTCGAAGAGATACGGCTCATATCCCGACCGGCGCTTCGTAAAGCCGCTGAGGGATAGGACGCCCATGCTGCTGCCGTGATAGCTCTGCCACCGCGCAAGCACCTTGTACTTGCCCGCATTTCCGCGCACGAGATGATAGTTCCTCACCAACTTGATCGCGATTTCGTTGGCCTCGCTGCCGCCCGCCACCTGAAACGTCTTGACGAGATCCCCGTCCGATGCCTCATGGAATGTGGCGCAGGATTCCTCGAGAACCGGCGTCACACAGTCGTCCCTGTGCGCGAACGCCAATTTCACGGCCTGCGCGCGCATGGCGTCGGCGATCTCCTCTATGCCGTGGCCGAGGCTCACCAAGACCGGACCGGAGGCTCCGTCGATGATCTCCGTGCCGTCCTCCGTATACATATAGATGCCCTTGCCTCTTTCAATGCGCGGATAATCCCTGAAAAAGTCCGCGTTCAATACATAATTTTTGTCTGCCATGATAGTCTCTGCACTCCTTCTTTTACGGTCGTTCGAAAATCGCCGCGGAACCCTCGCCGCCGCCGACGCACATGGTGACGATGGCATACTTCCTATCGGTCGCGTGATTTTTCATCCAATAAGCGGCTTTGGCGGTAAGCGCCGCGCCCGTCGCGCCCAATGCGTGTCCGAGAGCGATCGCGCCGCCGTCGGGGTTTACCCGCGTCGGATCCAAGCCCAATTCCTCTATGCAAGCGATCGCCTGAGACGCGAAAGCCTCGTTGATCTCGATGACCTCCACCTCGTCCAAGGTGACGCCCGTTTGTTTCAGCGCCTTGCGAACGGCTCCGATAGGCCCGAGTCCCATCAATGCGGGATCGAGTCCCACCGACGCGAAGCCCTTGACCTTAAGGAGCGGCGTCGCGCCCAATTCCTTCGCCTTTTCCGCGCTCGTGATCACGACCGCCGAAGCGCCGTCATTCATCGGACAGCTGTTGCCCGCCGTCACGGATCCGTCCTTGACGAACACGGGACGCAACTTGGCGAGCTGTTCCATGCTCGCGTCTCTGCGCGGACTTTCGTCGGTGTCAAACAGAACCTCCTCGCGCTTGACGCGAATCGGGACAGGCAGTATCTGTTCTTTGAAATGGCCTTGGTCTATTGCCTGCACCGCTTTTTTATGGCTGTTCAGCGCGAACTCATCCAGTTTTTCGCGCGAGATGGGATACTCCTTCAAGACATTTTCAGCCGTGACGCCCATGTCGGGATTTCCCACTTTTGGCGGCGACATCATGACATAGCTGAATTCGGGATAGGCGTAGCTGTACGGCCTCTTGGATTTGGACATAAAATACGGATTGTTCGTCATGCTCTCCGCGCCGCCGGCCACATAGACGTCTCCGTGTCCGCTCTCGATCATAGCCGCCGCCATGACGATGGTCTCAAGACCCGACGCGCACTGCCTGTCAAATTGTATCCCCGGCACGGTAAGGGGAAGATCGGCCTCAAGAGCCACTGTGCGACCCAGATTTCCGGGCGCTCCTTCCGCGTTCCCCATGTACACTTCCGTGATTTCCGCGGGATCGACTCCCGCCCTTCTGACGGCTTCCTTGACGACCATGCCGCCCAATTGATATCCCTCATACTGCGCAAGCGAACCCGCATATTTGCCGATAGGAGTCCTCACCGCCGAAATGATTACCGCTTCTCTGCTCATTGTTTCCCTTCTTTCTTAATGACTCATCCGCGCGACGCCGCCGCGCCGATCTCCGTACGCATTTCGATCACTGTTCAAGACGCCGACGCCCTCGCGATGATCGAGCTTTCCGTTCGATCGAGCAAGAATCGCCCCGTCCGATCATCACGCCTCGTAACTGATCGTTCTGACGTTGTCGACGACGCGAAGATCCGCTCCCGTCTTCTCGATTACCTCTTCAACGGTATGTCCCTCGAACACCTCTTTCAACAGAAATCCCTTGTCGTCCACCTCGATCACCGCTATGTCCGTGATGACGAGGGATACGCAAGACATGGCGGTCAATGGCAGACTGCAACTCTTCTTCAACTTTGAATTGCCCTTCTTGTCCGTATGCATGGTGACCGCAATCACCTTCTTCGCGTGCCTTGCGAGATCCATAGCGCCGCCCATCCCCGGGATGAGACCGCCGGGAACCATCCAGTTCGCGAGGTCGCCGTTTTCGGCCACTTCCAACGCGCCGAGCACAGTGATGTCCAATTTTCCGGATCGAACCAATGCGAATGAATCCGCGCTGTCAAAGAACGACGCGCCGGGGACCGTCGTGATGGGGACGCCGCCCGAGTCGATGAGTTCCTTGTCCTCTTTGCCGGGTTCGGGCGCGGGTCCGGCTCCCAGTACGCCGTTTTCCGCATGGAGAAAAACCGTTTTGTCCGCCGGTATATAGTTCACGACCTTCTGCGGAATGCCGAATCCAAGATTTACCACATTGCCGTTGTCGATCTCTTCAGCGGCTCTCTTCGCCATCATTTCTTTAATTGCCATTCCCATGTCCATTCACCTCCACCTTGTACAATGATATCCACGTATGCGCCGGGCGTGACCACATGCTCAGGATCGATCGCTCCGAGCGGAACGATCTCACGCGCGTCGACGATGGTGACGTCCGCGGCTCGCGCCATATGAGGATTGAGCCCCCGAGCCGTTTTATTGTAGATCAAATTGCCGAACTCGTCGGCCTTCTCCGCGAGAATAATTGCGACGTCAGCGCGCAAGGCCGTTTCCAAGAGGTATTCCTTGCCGTTCAACGTGACCTTTTGTTTTCCTTCTTCGATGATCGTGCCGAGACCCACGTCCGTCAAAAATGCGGGAATGCCCACGCCGCCCGCGCGAATGCGCTCAGACAAGGTCCCCTGCGGCGAAAATTCGACGTCCATTTTCCCCTCGTTCAACAGTTCTCCGGTTCTCGGCGTGGCGCCGATGTGACTGGTAATCAGTTTTTTCACCTGTTCGCCCCTGATGATGTAATCCGGTCCCACCTCGGGATCGCCCGCGTCGACGGAGATGAGCGTCAAATTCTTCACGCCCTTTTTGATGATCTCCTGCACCAACCGATAGGACGACCCGACGCCGCAGAAGCCCGCGATCATGATGCTCGTGCCGTCATTGATGTGCGTCATGGCCTCTTCCACCGTGCGGATCTTCCCGAATTTGTTTTCCAACTTTTCAGCCATAGATCAAATCCTCCTCCTAACAACAAAAAAACCGATTGCGATGAAACAATGGCAAACCCCGACCTTGGTGTGTTGCAAAGAATCCGATCTCTCAAAGAATCGCGAACGGGATATCGGGGCTTGCCGCCTCACATATGCATTTTATTACGAGCAAATCCCATGCCAATGAAACGGACGGCGAGAAAAAAGAAGCGTACGCGCGGCGGCGCTTCTTGAAAGTACGCGTTTTTCAAAACGAATCCGCGCATTTGCGCCCGACGACAATTGAAACTTCAACGTTTTATGGCGCAGCAACCAAAAGCGCGGCGGCAACAACCGGAAAAATCGTCCGATTCCGGCGACGCTTCGCATCGCGGAAAACCGAGGACTCAACGCGAAAACTCGCGCCCGTGACTCACTTTCATGAACCACTGACTCATTCTTGTGAACCGCCCCTCGCCTGCGATACCCTCTCTTCCCGGCGCCGCCGACGCGATCGAAAAGTCAAAACGCGAACTTGCAGAGTTCTCGCACCAACGCGGGAATTCGCTCGCAGAGATCGAAGCGTTCCGTCCGTTCGCTGATTTGATGGAAATCTTTTCCATATGGTCCGAGGATCAAACAGGGTATGTTCAATTCCCGAATCTCCGGGAAATCGATGTCGTACAGATCTCCCCAGAGCGGCGTGTTTGCGATATAGACCGATTCCCCTCGAAAATCGCTGTCGACAGCCGCGTAGCTGCAATCGCAAAGGCCGACAAGATAGCGCTGTTTCTTCAAGTCGATGCCGTACATGCGTTTCGAGTTCTCGCGAATGCAATCGAAATATTCGAGGACGCATTTCTCCTTGCCCGGTATCTTGCTGCTGAGCATCGCAGGATAGAACGGCGGCGCGAAGGCCAATACCGCGACAGGATCCATGATTTGCGAAAACGCCAACACCTCTCGAACCATGCGCAATGTCGCTTCGGGATAATTCAATTCGCCCTTCGCGAGTTTCTCTCCGATCTCTCGGTATTGTTTTTCGTAAAAAGAGCCGAAGGTGTCCGGATATGTTTTCTCGCAATATGCTCTCAATTCCGAAAACAGAAGCGTCTGCGGAGAAAATGCCAGATCCCCGTCCGGTCGCCCGGCTTTCCGATTGTAATCCGCGAAATGCCGACGCATCTTGTCGATGCGGCGCGCGAACGCCGCTTCCGTGATCGCCCGAATCCGATTCATCACCTGCTCGGGCGTCGTATAATAGCTCACAGCCGTCATGTAGCCCGCGGCCAAGAGCGGAATGGAAGCGTCGTAGGATTCCTTGATCTCCCGCAGGCAGGTCCACGTCGGAGGAGGCGTCACCTCGTCCTCGACGACATCGCTGAACTCCGTCGACAGCTCGGTTTCCGAAAATATTTCATACAATACGCCGAGAGGATTCAGCCCCTCGAAGCACTCGCCGATATGCGCCTTCTTGCCCTGAATCAGCACGACAGGCATGCATTTTCCCGCCGTACCGATCTGCAACACATGTTTGCCGTCAACATGTCCCGAGGGTTCCCCGTTGATCAAAAGCTTGTATTGCAAATCGTGCTTTTCCCTGAGTTCCAACAGGAGTTTCGCAGCCTTGCGCATGCCGACGGAATACGATTCTTCATCCGGAACGCTCAGGAACAGCAAGTTGCCGCCATTCGGATCCTGCGCGTATTCCGCGATGTAATCCAGAAAAATCGCCAGACCGCTTTTCATATCGGAACTGCCGCGCCCGAATATCCATTCTCCGGATTCCAGATCCCTGCGCGCGTCGTCGCTGATCTTCAATTTCGCCAAATGCTCCGGCAATGCTTCGATATCGAAAGCGTACTCGCGGACGGATCCGAAATCCTCGACGCTCACCACGTCGTAATGTCCCGTGAGAATCACGGTCCCGTTCCCGCCGCCTCTTCCCTTCACCAAGGCGTACGCCAAATGTCGACCGTACGGATCGTTATCGATGGCACGCATCCCGAACAGATCCGGATTTTCGCGGAAATAAGGTATTCGCGAAATGAAGTCATGGATATATTCCGCGGCCGAGTTTTCCGACGGATCGGACGAAATGCTCGGTATCGCGACGAGCTCTTTCAGTATTTTGATAATGTCTTCTTTCAAAGTATCCTCCTTACTGCTTCGAGTCGCGAGCGGAACCGGAAAATTCGACGGTCGCCGCCGCATCGACCGTCAGCGCGTCAAAGAGCCGCTTGCCGATTCGCTTGACGGGAGCGCGATCGATATTCGCGAGCACGGTGATCTGAGCCTTCAACGCAGGGCATATCCAAAAACTTGAACGAAAACCGTCGTCCGCTCCCTCATGTCCGTACAGGCGATATCCGTTTTGCTCTCGCATGAACCAACCGAATCCCATCTTTTCGTCGCTGTTTGGGACAGGCGCCTGCTCCTGCCATGTGTCCTCTTCCCAACGAGCGATATGAAAATCTCCCCATTTCTTGATGTCGCGCAGAGTGGACGTCAACGAAGAGCTGGGCGCGTGCGCGCGATTATACGGATAATAAGCCTGCCGGACAATGCGGCGGTTTTCATCCCTCCTGTGCGGCATGACCATGCCGTATCTGCGCAAATTGACCGGATCCAACGCGGCGCGGAGTCGCTCGAACGTTTCCGCAGACTCGCGCCCCTGCGGTGCACGCAGAAAAGTCAAAAAAGTCGAATCGCGCATACCGAGTTCCGCAAAAATGCGTTCATTCATGAAGTCTTCGAATGTCGTGCCGGACAATTCGGCAATCACCGCTCCGAGTATGTCGTAGCCTATGTTGCTGTATTGAAACGCGCCTTTTCCCGGATCCCGGAGCAAAGGCGGCCCGGTCACGTCGGAGGATGCGACAAAGCGACGCAGAGCATCTCGATCGGCTTCCGGTTCCGTCCAATGATAGTCCTTGATATCGGGTATCCCCGACGTGTGACTGAGCGTCTGTCCGACGGTGATCTCCTTGCAACGAGGATCGTCAAGGCTGAATCGCGGCATCAGATCGATCAAACGATCATCGATGCGCAACCGTCCGTCCCTCGCCAATTGCATGATGCCCTCGGCGACAAAGAGCTTGGCGACGGACGCCATGTGAAATATGCCGTCCGCGTCGAGCGGCGTCTTGCTTTCAAAGTCCGAAAAACCGCGCACGGACGAGAGATTCAATCCTGCCGAGGGAAGATGGCTGTCCTCCGCGACCTTGATGCCGACGGCCAATCCCGGCAGATCGCAACAAGCGTAAGATTCGTCAATCAGATTTTCGATCATCGCCGCATCACCCAACGCAGTCGCCTCCGACCCAAGCGGGATCCGCAGAAATCACGGGACGCCCGAGCTCGAGGGATCGCTTCGCGTCGAGAATTCGTTGATTCGCGGAGCCGCGAAACGGCAAAGCCAGACTTCGTTTCGCGAGGATGAACGGCCCGTCGACGATGATGTCCGCGAGGGATAGGAGTTTCAGAACCTCGGCGTCGCTGCGCGCGAAGATGTCCTCCGCCGCATCGCCCGTGTAGATCGCGAGCGACAACTTGGCTTCGGCGATCCGCTCCGCCAACGGAATGAGCGCCTTCGCTTGGAGCAAAGGTTCCCCGCCGCTGAACGTAACGCCCGTGAGCAACGGGTTGGAGCGGATTTTTTCAAAGAGCGCGACTTCGGTGAAATCGGAGCCGCCCGTCAAAGTCCGCGCCTCAGGATTATGACAACCCGCGCAATCCTTATCGCAACCCTGCATGAAGATCGTCATGCGCAGTCCCGGGCCGTCGACGATTGAGTCATTCGATATTCCCGCGACGCGAATCGCCCGCGAATCATGAAACGCAGTGTTTAACACGGTCGGCTTCCTCCGACTTCTTAGCGTCGTTGAACCTTTCGAGAGTGCCTACCAGATACCCTGTGATACGCCTGATGCGCTCAAATCCGAGAGGGCCGTCTTCTTCCCGCCGGCCGCAACCCGGGCACATGTCGTCGATGATGCCGTTGTATCCGCAGATCGGATCCCTGTCCACGGGGTGATTTACGGAGCCGTAACCTATGCCCGCCTCCTTCATCGCGCGAATGACCTGCTCGAACGCTTCGATATTGTTCGAGGTGTTCCCATCCAATTCAACGTAGGTGATATGCCCCGCGTTCGTGAGCGCGTGATAAGGCGCTTCGATCTTGATCTTTTCGTAAGCCGTAATGGGGAAGTACACGGGGATGTGAAAACCGTTCGTATAATAATCCTTGTCTGTGACTCCCTCTATTTCGCCGAACTTTTTCTTTTCCATGCGCACGAATCTCCCCGCGAGACCATCGGCAGGCGTGGCGAGCAACGTGAAATTCATGTTCTTTTCCGCGCTGAGAT
>JAIRTJ010000037.1 GCA_031254995.1 Eubacteriales Family XIII. Incertae Sedis bacterium | reverse complement strand
GCGCCGAGATCCGTCATGAACGAGGTGAGTTCGCCGTTCTTGAGCGTCTCCCACACGGCGCCGAAACCGCCGCCGCCGAGCACATTGCCCGCTTCCTTGAATACGATGGGCGGCATGATGAACATCATACCGACGAGAATCAAGGAAACCTGGATGACATCCGTCAGCACGATGGCGCGAAGTCCGCCCGCCGTGCAATAGACGATGATAACGCCCGTCGAAACGAGCAAACTGGCCATATAGCTCCAACCCAAAAGAACTCTGATTACCGTCGCGGTCGCGATTATCTGCGCGCCGACAAACGCCATATAGCAGACGGCGTTGATCAATCCGGCGTAGAGCCGTGCGACCGGTCCCCAACGATAGCCGAAGAATTGTCCTGCGGAAGACGTCCTCGTGCGATAGAGGGTCGTCCATATTCTATTGATGATCGGAAGATAGAGAATGTAGGTTATGCCTTCGGAAAACGCGTACCAAGCTCCCGCGATGCCCAACTGATAACCCCAAGACGTACCGCCGACCGAACTCGACCCGCCCGCGCTGTTTGCGGTCTTGCCGATGCCGCCGAGAAACACGCCCAATTTACGTCCCGCAATCGTCGCGTCTTCGCCGGTCTTCACGTGCTTTTTCGCGACATAGAATCCGACCGCGATGAGCATGACAAAGTATAAGAGAATTATGGCAACGTCTATAACGCCTACTCCTTCCATTTAGTATCACCTCCCACAACTGTTTGCAAAACTTTAACGTTATGGATATCTTTCGCATCGATCTCGAAGACATCTCTGTCGAGCAGGATAAAATCCGCGTATTTGCCGACGGAGATCGTACCCTTCACGTCCTCTTCATTCGAGCAGAAAGCGGCGTTCTTCGTATACATGGCAACAGCCTCGTACACGGAAACCGCCTCATCCGCTTGCAAGCCGCCCTCCGGAAAGCCATTCAAATCCTGTCGCGTCACGGCGCATTGGATGCCGTTCAGGGGTATCGGCGGATCCACCGGCGCGTCGGAACCTCCCGTCAACAGAATGCCGTTATCGATATAGGTCTTAAACGGCATCAGGTATTTCAGGCGGTCGGCGCCGAGTCTGTCCTCCGCGATATGTACGTCCGAATGCAAGAAGCCCGGCTGTACGTCAAGAATGATCGGCAACTTCTTCAGTCGTTCTATATGTTCAGGTTTAATAATCATAGCGTGTACGACGCGAAGTCGTCTGTCCGATTTCTTGAGCCGTTTGACCGGATCTTTCTCATCGATCGACGGATACACCTGTTCGGCTGCGTCAAGGACGCGCTGCATAGCGGCATCGCCGATGACGTGAATGGAAACCTCAAGCCCTGCGTCATACGCTTCTTGGAACAAACCCTTCAATTCCTCCGTGCTGTGCGTGATGATTCCTTTTTCATCGGGCGCGTCGGAATAGGGTTCGAGAAGCGCAGCCGTGCGTCCTCCCATGGAGCCGTCAAGAAATATTTTCTTGCTCCCGAGCCTCACCATGTCCGTGCCGAACCCCGTCAAGGGTCGCAACGTCCACGGCAGGTTTTCGGATGGATTGATCACAATTCGAACGGGTAACTCATCCCTCCTTTCAAGTTCGAAATATTGATCGAAATGCTCGCTGGGCGGCGTGTCAGGCATCAAGCCCACGGCATGCAAGGTCGTATGTCCGTTCTTGGAATAGGCGGGGAGTCCCGCCGCGATCAGGGATTTCATGTAAGCGGAGTCGTTCCACGAGCTGTCGAGGATAGCGGACAGGTACTTGCCCTGCGCCGTCTCCATGATGACGCCGTTGGGTTCTCCGTCGTCGTAGTATTCAAGGCATTCGTCGTCGTACTCGTCTCTGCGCACGATGGTCGTGTGGGAGAGCGCTTTGCTGTTTACCATCGTAATGTGTCCGCAGTGACTCGAAAGCATCACGGGAATATCCAAGCTGATCTCGTCGAGCTCGTATCGCCTCGGAAATCTGTTTTCTTTGAGATTTTCGGAAAAGATGCCGGCGCCGACCAACCATCCCGAAGCGGAGTCCGCGTGCGCCTTCATGAGTTCAACGATCTCAGCGACGCTCTTCGCGCCGCTGAGATCGACATAACTCTTGTAGAGACAATCCATGAAAACGTGTATATGCGTGTCGGTAAAGCCCGGCAAGCCCGCGAGGCCGCCGAGATCCTCTTTTTCTTTAGCGGGGAAGGCCAACGCCTCCTCATTCGAACCCGCAAAGACGATCTTGCCATCGTACGCGACTATGGCCTCGACCGTTTCACCGGGATTGTTCATCGTGTAAATCTTACCATTGTAAAAGGTTTTGTCGGCACGGATCATATCAAGAACCTCCCCTGTCTTCATTCGATTGTTTCGGTTACGGTTTGTATATTATCATGTTTATATCGCAAAATCCATGCCTAATCTCCTTTTTTTGCTTTTTTTTAAAAAACCGCGATATAAGCGGGGTTCGGGATTTTCAAAATCGCGACACATGTCTCGTTGCGCGACAAAACGAACCGATATCGGTTCAAAACGAGTCGGCGCGAGTCTTGACTCTTCGTTTCGCGTCGCAGAGCGAGGGAGCGACGACGCGCGAATGCGTTTGCCTGCTTGCTCAAAAAGACTTCCGTTTTCGAATGCGTTGTGGTATGCTCTAAATATGAAAAATCCGACTCTTTTGAAATACGCCGTCGCCAGCGGCGGCGACAGTGCGATGTATTCGTACGTCAATTCCTTCTGGCTGTTTTACATGACGACCGTTTCGGGTGTTCCGCCGGCTGCAGCAGGATCGATCACCGCGATCGCCATGGTCTTTCACGCCGTTTCGGGTCCGTTTTTCGCGGGCATATCCGACCGTTCGCGCCACAAACTCGGACGCAGGAGACCTTTTCTCATCTTCTCCTCGTTGCCGCTCGGCTTCATCTTGTGCTTGATGTTCTCGCGATTGCCGTTCGAGGGGTCGTTGCGCGTAGTCGTTTTAACCGTTCTGGGAGCCGCGTTTTGGATAGCGTTCGCGGCGTTCTTCATCCCGCACCTCGCGTGGGGCGCGGAGATCACGACGGATTACAACGAGCGCACGACGATTCGCACGCTTTCGTTTGTGATGTACGCAATCGGCGCGGTTCTCGGAAACACGGCGCCTACAGCCTTCGTATCCGAATTCGGAGAGGCGAGCATGAGCGAACCCGCGTCGTGGCAGCTCACCACCGTGATCGTGGCCGTCATCTCAGCCGGAAGCATCATGTTTACGGGTATCGCCATACGCGAACGGCGTCCGCCCTATGAGACGAAATCGCTCGGAAAATTTTCCTTGAAGACATTGGCACTGGATTATTGGCAGGCTTTGAAGCTGCGCCCTCTTCGGCTGCTGATTTACGCCGTCGTCGCCTATATGATCACAAACACCTTGATCACAGCCGATCGCATGTACGTGTTCACGTTTAAGCTTGGCTATTCAGGGCAGACCATATCGTTGATCATGCTCGTGTTCGGCGCACTGGGCATCGCATTGGCCACGCCCGTGTTGCGACTCGCAAAACGCTTTGACAAGCGTGCGATCCTCGTCGTCTGTCTCGGCGTCAGCGGGTGCTCGATCTTTGCGATGCGATTTACGGACATCACGAATCTGCCGTCGCTTACGGCCTTTCTGTGCATCTTCGTCGTTGCGAGCACGTCGTACTGGCAATTGATTCCCGCGACGTTTTACGACATATGCGAGGTGGACGAATACGAAAACCGCGTGAAGCGAGCGGGGACGATCACATCCATCCTGCCCATCACCGAGGCCATCGCTTCCGCCGTCGGAATGCAGATACTCGGCCTTTGGTTGCAATTCAGGGGATTTATTTCCGGCGCCGCGACGCAAACCCCCGCGGCTCTCGACGCGATCATGGATTGTTTCACCATCGTACCCGGCATCATGCTGATTCTTGCGGCGCTCGCCATGTTTCGTTTCCCGATCACGAAGCGAACATTCGAAGAGATCAAAGAGGCCTTGAACGAGCGAAACGCGGAGAACGAACGACAAGGAGTTTGACTTGCGCGTCATCGGACAAGTCACCGCAAAAAGACCTTCGGCGCATGCCGGAAACGCATTCGAGCTTACGAATCGAAATGAGGCAAAATATTATGACAAAAAAAGTAAGAATTGTTGAAATCAAGAAAAGCATCTGCGAGGACAACGACGCGGAAGCGAACAAACTGCGGGCGGATCTGCGCGAAAAAGGCGTCTTTCTCATCAATCTAATGTCCTCACCGGGATCGGGAAAGACATCTTCTATCCTTCGCGCAGTCGAAAGACTCAAGGGTCGGCGAACCATCGGCGTCATGGAGGCGGACATAGATTCCGCTGTGGACGCGGAGATCATGGCGCGCGCCGGCGTAAAGACGATACAGATACACACGGGAGGCATGTGCCACCTCGACGCGGGAATGACGCGTCAAGGCGTCGAAAGCCCCGAGATGGAGGGTTGCGACCTCGTCATCCTCGAAAACGTGGGCAATCTCGTCTGCCCCGCGGAATTCGATACGGGCGCCGCAAAAAACGCGATGATTTTGAGCGTGCCGGAGGGCGACGACAAACCGCTCAAATACCCGCTCATGTTTTCCGTAGCCGACTTGCTCATCATAAACAAAATCGACTGTTTGAGCATGTTTGATTTCGATCCCGCCGCGGTGCGCGAACGCGCGAAGGCTTTGAATCCGAAGATCGACGTATTGGAAGTCTCGGCGAAAACGGGCGAGGGTTTTGACAGGGTCGCGGATTGGATCGAGCGAAACGCGGACGCTTGGATGCGCGCATGAAACCGATGCTCGAACCCTCTCTCGACGAAATCCGAGAACGCGTGAAGGGACTGACGCCCTCCCCCATCGGACGATATGAATACTATTCCGTCCTCATTCCCCTCGTGGAACGAGAAGAGGGATTGCGCGTCCTCTTCGAAGTGCGCGCGGACAGTCTGCGGCGGCAACCGGGCGAAATATCCTTCCCCGGCGGCAAGATCGAGGGCGACGAGACTCCCGAGACATGCGCCGTGCGGGAAGCCTGCGAGGAACTGCAAATCCCTCGCGACGCAATCGAGGTGATCGGCGAATTGAACTATCTTATCACCTACAGCAATTCCGCCATGTACGCCTTTCTCGGCCTTATCGACGCGGACGCCCTGTCACGCTCTCACCCGAACGCGGCGGAGGTCAAACGGGTCTTTGAAGCGCCCCTGCGCTTTTTCTCGGAAAACGACCCCGAGACATATGTGAACGAGATACGTCCTGTAATCGCGAAGGGTTTTCCGCTCGAAAAGATACCCTTCAAAACGGAATACCGTTGGCGAACGGGAACGGCGACCGTGCCGATCTACACCTATCGCGACACGGACTCAGGCGAGGAATTCGTCATCTGGGGACTTACCGCGCGATTGACGCAGGATTTTGTCGAAGCGATAAAAGGATGATAAAACAGAATCTATGATTACGATTAAACATGTCAGTAAACGTTACGGAAAATTGCTCGCGAACGACGACATATCGTTGACCGTTCGGCAGGGCGAATTGACGGTTCTGCTCGGGCCGAACGGCGCGGGCAAATCCACGCTCATCAAATCCATCTGCGGACTGTTGCGATTCCAAGGAGAGATCACAGTCGGCGGATTCGGAAACCGGACGCCCGAGGCAAAACGCCTGTTGGGATACGTGCCCGAAGTCCCATCCCTGTTCCCGTTGCTGACCGTGGACGAGCATCTCCAATTCATCGCGAAAGCGTACAGATTGCGCGGTTGGGAGCCCATTGCGGAACATCTGTTGCAACGCTTCGAACTCGGAGACAAGCGCG
>JAIRTJ010000026.1 GCA_031254995.1 Eubacteriales Family XIII. Incertae Sedis bacterium | reverse complement strand
TTTTCGCCGCCGGCGAAAACGCACTTGGCCATATCATAAATGATTCCGCATTCGCTTCTCATTTATGATATAACAACCGCTTTCCGCAGTTGTCATATTCGTTTATCTGCCGTGCGATTTTTTCGCCGCCGGCGAAAACGCACTTGGCCATATCATAAATGATTCCGCATTCGCTTCTCATTTATGATATAATATAACCGCGAGCCTCGCGGTTATTGCTTTGTCTTTATGATATAATCTTTTCAGCGAGAGTTCGATATGACGCCCTGCTCACGGAGTCGAACATGCAGACTCGGATGAAGGGGTTTCCGGGCGGAGACGGTCGATGTTTTGGAAGGATGTGACGGGATGTTACAGGATGGAAGATTGATATTTGAGCGCAATGAGGAAACGTTTGCGAAGATCATCGTGGTCGGCATCGGCGGCGGCGGCGGGAATGCCGTCAACCGGATGATCGACTCCGAGCTTGCGGGTGTGGAATATGCGGTAGTCAACACCGACAAACAGGACTTGGCCGGATCCAAAGCCGACACGAAGATACAGATCGGAGACAAGGTGACGGGCGGCCTCGGCGCGGGCGGCAATCCCGAGAAGGGTCAGGCTTCCGCGGAGGAAAACATTCAGGAGATCGAAAACGCCATCAAGGGCGCGGATATGGTCTTCATCACGGCGGGCATGGGCGGAGGCACCGGTACCGGCGCGGCGCCCATCGTCGCTAAAGTCTCCAAAGACCTCGGAATATTGACCGTGGGCATCGTCACGAAGCCATTCAGTTTCGAGGGAAAAAAGCGACGGGACAACGCGGAATTGGGAATCAGCTATTTGAAGAAATACGTGGATTCTCTCGTGATCGTCCCCAACGACAAACTCCTTCTCATTTCGGATAAGAACACCACCATCGAGAACGCGCTCATGATGGCGAACGAGGTTTTAAAGCAAGCGGTCAGAGGGATCACGGACATCATCTCGAGAGCGGGTCTCATCAACCGCGATTTCGCCGACGTGCGCACTGTCATGAGCAACCGAGGAATTGCCCATATCGGCATCGGCAGAGCGAAGGGCGAGAACAAGGTGGCGGACGCGGTGCAAGGAGCCATCGAAAGCCCATTGTTGGAAACGTCCATAGCCGGCGCGAAAGCCGTCATCCTTTACGTCTCCGGCGGTTATGACCTCGGAATGTTGGAGGTCAACGAAGCCGCCGATCAAATCGAACAGGCTGTGGATCGCGACGCTATCGTGATCTTCGGAACCTCGGTCTACGAGGAATTGGCCGACGAAATGGTCGTCACGGTCATCGCCACGGGTTTTGAAGAGAGACCGGGCGAACAACTGGAGCCTATGAAGCAGCTGAAACTCGGCTTGGAAAAAGAGGATGCATCGGCGGAGGACGCAGGCGCGAGGATGTCCGACGAGGGCGAAACGGCGAAGAAGAAAAGCCCCGGCCTCATGTTCTCGGACTATGACGACGACGGAGACAGGTTCGGATTCAACGCCGAGAAAGAACCTCAGCAGGAGAGCCTCCTGACCGAAGACGATATCGGCGGCGCCAATGATTTTACCGTGCCGGAATTCCTGAAAAAGGATTGAGCGCCGAAAGCGCGCTTCACCTCGAACGGGGACAAATGATCAAGACCATCACTTCCGAGGCCAACGCCATCGTCAAATTGGCGAAGCGATTGCGCGGCAAACGAGGACGGGACAAAGAGGGAGCGTTTCTCATCGAGGGTCGCAATCTGCTCGCGGAGGCGAGAAAGAGCGGCGCGCGCGTCACGCACATTTTTCTGCGCGAAGGGTCGCCTCTCTGCGAGGATGCGGACGCACTTCGATCGGGCGGCGTTTCGGACGCGTTTTACGCGTTTTCGCGCGAGATCAATGCTCCGATTCGCGCGGAAAACGAGGTCGATGCCGAAATGATCGCGCTCTCGACCGGGCTGTTCGATGCGATTGCCGATACGGTGACGCCGCAGGATGTGATGGCCATAGTGCGAAAGCCCGTCGCGGGACGGTATTTCGGAACGGATGATTCGAAAGACGGCGCATCCGGGTGTTTCGATGACGCGGGCGCGCGTCCCGGCGACGAGTCGAGGGCGCGTTCCGCGCTCGGTTCGAACGGGAGAATCGCCCTCGCGGTTTTGGACAGAATTCAAGACCCGGGCAACGCAGGCAACATCATCCGAAGCGCGGAAGCCGCGGATTTCACGGGCGTTATCGCGGTGAAGGGTACGACGGATCTCTTTTCCCAAAAGGCAGTGCGAGCGGCCGCGGGCGCGATTTTTCGCATTCCGATTCATTTCGCGCCGGACGACGAGACGGTTCTGAGGCTTTTGAAGTCGCTCGGAGTGCGTTGCGTCGCTTGCAGCATGGGAGGAGAACGCGCTTACGACCGGGCGACCCTTTCGGGGGATGCGGCGATTATTGTGGGCAACGAAGGGAACGGTCTTTCGGAAACGTTTTTCAACGGGGCGGACGAACGGGCGCGCATTCCCATGAAGGAGGGAAGCGAGTCTCTGAACGTCTCCGTCGCGGCGGCCCTCATGATGTTTGAAAAGAAAAGGCAGGAAGAGGTATGCTGAACAAACCGGATCAACTGTTGACAGAGGCGCGCGAAGTGCTCGAGTCCGCGAAAGGGGAAGCGGACGTCGAGGCGGTTCGCATCCGTTTTCTCGGCAAGAAGGGCGAATTGACGGCGATTCTGCGTTCCATGGGCGGATTGCTTCCCGAGGAACGCAAGGAATTGGGTATGCGGGCCAATCGCGTCAGAGATGAGATCGAAGCGCTCATAGACGAGAAGAAGCGCGCGGCCAAGGCCGCCCTGCGGTCGGAACGATTCGCCGCCGAGAAGATCGACGTCACGGAGCCGGGTAGAAGGCCTCGTCTCGGCAACAGACATCCAATCACGCGTACCATAGATGAGATAAGCGGTATTTTCGCAGATATGGGATACAGCATCACGGAGGGTCCCGAGGTCGAGACGGTATTCCATAATTTCGACGCGCTGAACCACGCGCCCAATCATCCTTCTCGCGATCTGACGGATACCTTCTACATTACGGAAAAAACGCTGTTGCGGACGCAGACTTCCCCCGTTCAGGTGCGGACATTGCGCGAGGCGAAACCGCCCATCAAGGTTATATCTCCCGGACGTTGCTTTCGCGCGGATACTCCGGATGCGACGCATTCCCCCATGTTTCATCAAGTGGAAGGATTGTTGGTGGACGAGGGCGTGACGATGGCCGATCTGAAGGGGACGTTGGATTTTTTTGCGAAACGCATGTTCGGCGAGCATGTTCTTACGAAATTCAGGCCGCATTTCTTTCCGTTCACGGAGCCCAGCGCGGAGATGGATATGTCGTGCTTTGTCTGCGGCGGCGAAGGTTGCCGCGTCTGCAAGGGAAGCGGCTGGATCGAGATCCTCGGTTGCGGCATGGTTCATCCCAACGTATTGAAGGTCGGCGGACTCGATACGGAACTGTATACGGGTTTCGCCTTCGGCATGGGCGT
>JAIRTJ010000186.1 GCA_031254995.1 Eubacteriales Family XIII. Incertae Sedis bacterium | reverse complement strand
TTTCCGGCGTTCGATCCACCAATCTGAAAACGGACGGGGAGGAGACGCGCGTCGTCATTTCGCTGAACGGTGAATACGGCGAGTCCATCGAAAACATGAAGAGGATATCGGTCATGTCGCCGACGGGGCAGATCGTGAAGGTAGACGACATCGCAGATGTGAGACTCGCGAATTCTCCGGCGCGCATCGAGCGAACGAACCAAGTGCGCACAGTCAACGTGACGGCGGATCTGAACGGTCGCGATCTGCAATCGGTGACTGAGGACATCGAAGCCAAGTTGGCATCTTACGATATGCCGGCGGGCTACGTCTTCAATATCGGCGGCGAGGCGGAGGAGATGCAGAGCGCCTTCGGAGACCTCGGCTACGCGCTGCTGCTCTCTCTTCTCATCATCTATATGATACTGGCGTCGCTCTTCGAGTCGTTGATTCAGCCTTTCATCATCATGTTGGCCATTCCTTTCGCGCTGACGGGTGCCTTCCTCGGGCTCTTCCTGACGAATACGCCGCTTTCGCTCGTCGCATTCATCGGTATCATCATGCTGAGCGGCATAGTCGTGAACAATTCCATTTTGCTAATCGACTTCATCAACCAAAACCGCGCTGTCTGCGCGACGCGCGACGAGGCGATCATCAACGCAGGCAAGTACAGATTCCGTCCGATACTCATGACGACGTTGACGACCTGCCTCGGCCTGTTGCCGCTCGCGCTCGGACTCGGCTCGGGAGGAGAACTCGTCACGCCCATGGGCGTGACCGTCATCGGCGGACTGCTCTTCTCCACGCTCATCACTTTGGTCTTGGTTCCCGTCATCTATTCCGGCATCGACGATTTCAGAGAGAAGAGTCGCATAAAACGGGAGGCTCGGCGTTTGGCCGCAGAACGAGAATGATGGGTGCGCGCGACCGGGGAAATCGTGAGGAATCCCGTCAATGTAAGAAAGAGCGGATATTGGACGCGGCTTTTCGTATATTCGTGGAGCGGGGATATGCGCAGGCGAAGATGTGCGCGATCGCGCGGCGCGCCGGTTGCGGGAAAAGCACCCTCTACGATTATTTTTCAGGCAAAGACGAGATCTTTGACGAATTGCTCCGAACGAAATTGATCGATCCTTATCTCGCGCTTTCCGACGCGATCGTCGAGCAGTCTTCCGCCTCAGCGAAATTGCGCGCGCTCTTGAACGCGGAGATCGACTTGCTCTTGGAATACAGCAGGGACAAGAATCTCCTGCCGGCCATCATGACAAATCCGGAATCCTTCATGAGTCCCGTCCTGCGAAACGCCGTAAACGACTCGCTTTCGCACAAGTTCATGCTCGTCCTCGGCATCGTCGAGGAGGGCATGGAGAGCGGCGAGTTTCGAGAGGGAAACCCGACCGTCTCCGCGATACAGATCATCGGCGCGAGCAACGCCTTTGCATCAGTCCTCGCCAAGACGGCTTTCAGCGATCAACTCCCGTCCGTTTCGAATGACGATGCCGCTCGGGAAGCGTTTTTTCTCGGGATATTTCAAGGTCTTTCTGCCTAACTCGACTTCGCCGACCTTCGTTTTGGAGACGATCGTCTTGACGCTCGTCGGCGCGTTCGGAATCGTATTTCTCCTCGCAACCCATGTCGAACGTATGTTCTGTAATGCAGGCGGCGAACCAGGTTCGCCCTCTGCGCCGCATGGTCGATAACGGATCGAGAACCGCCGTTCCGTTATCTGCTCGTCATCGCTGTACGCGACCGCTCCCGTCGCCGCCTGCCAATTTCAGGACTTCGTCAACGCTCGTCAAATTGAAATCGCCTTCGATGCTGTGTTTGAGACAGGACGCCGCCGCGGCAAATTCGATGGCTTCTTGAGGCGCATAATCCATCAGAGAAGCGTAGATCAGCCCTGCCCCGAAGCTGTCGCCGCCCCCGACTCTGTCGACTATATGAACGGGATATTTCTTTGAGAAGCAGGACTCTTCGGTTTCCGCGACATGGAGCATGGCCGACCAGATATTGTCATTTGCGCTGAGCGATTCCCGCAGCGTGATGGCGACGCGTTTGAATCCGAAGCGCTTCGCAAGCGTCCTTGCCACGTCCGTATAGCCGTCGCGGTCGATCTTTCCCGCGGTGACGTCGCTTCGCTTTGCGTGTATGCCGAACACGTCGGCGGCATCTTCCTCGTTGGCGATGCATATGTCGACGTATTCCATCAGCTTTTCCATCGTGCGCGAGGCTTCCTCGCGGCTCCAAAGATTCTTTCGATAGTTCAGGTCGCAAGATGTGACGATGTTTCGTCTCTTGGCGCAGGCAAGCGCTTCCTCGCAAATCCGAGCGACGCCCGGGCCGAGCGCGGGCGTGATGCCCGTAAAGTGAAACCAATCCGCGTCCGAGAGGATCGCTTCCCAATCGAAGTCCTTTGCGTCGGCCGTCGCGATGGATGAACCCGCGCGATCGTATATGACCTTTGACGGACGTTGCGACGCGCCTTTTTCGAGGAAATAGATGCCGACTCGCGAACCGCCGCGCGCAATGCAGGATACATCCGCGCCGAATCGGCGCAGGCTGTTCACGGCGCATTGCCCGATCTCATGCGAGGGCAGTTTCGTGACGAAGACGGCATGCATTCCGAAATTGGCCAATCCCA
>JAIRTJ010000174.1 GCA_031254995.1 Eubacteriales Family XIII. Incertae Sedis bacterium | reverse complement strand
ATATCTTCGGACATCCTCATCGTCCGCCGGACGCTTGATGTACGGCGGCAGGGGTATGTTGCCGAGTTCCTCGATCCTCTCGCGAAAACTTCCCGTCCACCGAAAGCGCGCGACTCGACCTCCGTCATCCTTTTCGAGAAGAATCTCGGCCTCAAGCCCGTCCCCGAAGCGCACGACATCCCCGAGCTTCAATCGCTTTGCGGGCTTTGCCAAGACCTCGAAATCCGCCGTTCCATCCAAATCCCGCGTCGCGTCGTCGATCGGAAAAATTCGCGCGTCCTCACCGTCGCGCGAAACGCTTTCGCCGCCCGCCCCTCGATCCTTCGAGAGATCGACGCGCCCGACCAAAAACAGTTCGACGGTCGCTCCCGTCGAAGCCTTCCGCCCGATGAGCCGCGCATGGACGACCTTGGAATCGTTTACGACCAAGACGTCGCCTGCTTCGATATAATCGACGATATCGAAAAAACGCCTGTGTTCCGTCCGATTTTCGCGCCTTTTCACGACGAGCAAACGCGACTCGTCTCGTTTGCCGGCGGGATATTGGGCGATGCGCTCCGGCGGCAGATGATAATCGAAGAGATCTATATTCATGATCGTTGCTCCGCGGCTCCGCGAACGCCCGCGACAAATGCGATGATCGCGCGGGCGCGAAACAAAGCAACCTCATCTATCGTTTTCGTCTTCAAATATCTGCGCATTCCTGCCCTTCGTCGATAAATGAGAGTTGATCTCCGGCGGGCGGCGTCAGCCCCAGATGAAGATAGGCGTCAGGCGAAGCGACTCGCCCCTTCTGCGTTCGATGAAGGAAGCCCGCCTGCATCAGATAGGGCTCGTACACGTCCTCTATGGTCACGCGTTCCTCTCCGATGGCCGCCGAAATGGTATCGATTCCAACGGGTCCTCCCGCAAAACGCTCGATGATGAGCCGCAGGATATCCCGATCCAAACCCTCCAAGCCGGATTGGTCTATGCCGAGGGAGCGCAGCGTGTCCTCCGTAATCCGCATATCGATGCGGCCTTCGCCCTTGACCTGGCAGAAATCACGCACGCGCTTGAGCAATCTGTTCGCCACGCGCGGCGTGCCACGCGAACGCCTCGCCAATTCCATGAGGGAATTCTCGTCGATCTCCACATTCAAGAGCGCCGCGGAGCGCCGAATGATCTCAGCCAATTCATGCGGTTCGTACATCTCGAATTTGCTGACGATGCCGAATCGATCACGCAGGGGAGCGGAAAGACTTCCGGCTCGCGTCGTCGCGCCGATCAAAGTGAATTTCGAGAGCGGGATCCTGTAGGATTTCGCGGAAGGACCCTTTCCTATGATCATATCGATCTCAAAGTCCTCCATAGCCGAATACAAAATCTCCTCCGCAGAGCGATTAAGTCTATGTATCTCGTCGATGAAAATGACGTCGTTATCGTTCAGATTTGTCAGCAATGCGGCGAGATCGCCCGCCCGCTCGATGGCGGGTCCGGACGTGATGCGCAGATCGACGTCCAATTCGTTCGCGATGATTCCCGCCAACGTCGTCTTTCCTAGACCCGGCGGCCCGTAAAACAGCACGTGATCCAACGGATCTCCCCTTTGCTGCGCCGCTTCGATGAATATTTTCAGATTGTCGGTCACATTCCTTTGCCCGATGTACTCCGTCAACCGTTTGGGGCGCAATGTCGTGTCACCCGAGGCTTCCTCTAAGCTCGCATTGTTTGCGCTCACAATCCTCGCCGCATCGTCGCCCATCCTATGCCATGCCTTTCAACGCCGACTTCACGTATTCTTCCACCGAAAGGCCGTCTTCCGCGACACCCATTACCGCGGCGCCCGCTTCCGATCTGCTGTATCCGAGACCGAGAAGCGCCTCGATGGCCTCCGCGCGAGGATCGATCCCCGCGCCCGACGCCGAGATCGGGATAGGCGCGCCTCCATTTGCGTTGCCAACCTTGTCACTCAATTCCAAGATGATGCGCTCAGCCGATTTCTTCCCAACGCCGTTCGCGCGCGTAAGCATTGTCGCATCCCCAAAAGCGATGGCCTTCATCGCCTCCGGCGCGGGCAGTACGGAAAGGATAGCCATCGCGGCCTTTGCTCCGACGCCGCTGACAGAGATGAGAAGTCGAAACAGATTGACCGATTCGCGATCGGAAAAGCCGTAGAGACTCATGTCGTCCTCTTTGACGATCATCACCGTAAACACGCGAACATCCTCGCCCTCGCGTGCGAAAAAGAGCGGCGAATTGTCCGGCATGAATATCTCATATCCAACACCGCCCGTATCGATTACGATGGAATTTTCAAGCTTATAGGATAATTTCCCATGTATGTAACTGATCATTTGTTCATAACCTTCTTCACTCGCTCGATGAATCCCGAGGAATTGCCGTGGCAGATGGCAGCTGCAACGGCGTCTGCGGCATCGTCAGGCCTAGGCGTCTCCTTGAGATTGAGGATGGACTTGACGACGGCTTGAACCTGTTCTTTCTCCGCCCTGCCGTATCCCACGATCGCCTGCTTGATCTGAAGCGGCGTGTACTCGTATATTGGCAGACCGGAATTTGCGCACGCGAGAATGGCCGCGCCGCGCGCTTCCCCGACCTTGATAGCCGTCTTTGCGTTGCTGTTGAAGAACAATTCCTCAATGGATGCGACATCCGGCTCAAACGTCGCGATGATCTCCATGAGCTGCGCGTAGATGCGTTTGAGCCTCGCGGGCATTTCCATTCCCGCTTCGGTAGCGACGACGCCGCACTCCTCGAGCGCGAATCGATTCGCGTTCATATCCACGATGCCGTATCCCATGATGGCGTAACCCGGATCGATCCCCAGTATCCGCATAATCCTTCCTCTACGATTGTCGTTGACTCTGTTCCACGGCCACGGCGACCGCGACGGATGCCCCGACCATGGGATTGTTGCCCATACCGAGGAAGCCCATCATTTCCACATGCGCCGGCACGGAACTGGACCCGGCAAACTGAGCATCGGAATGCATGCGCCCCATCGTATCCGTCATTCCGTAAGAAGCCGGACCCGCCGCCATATTGTCGGGATGAAGGGTGCGCCCCGTACCCCCTCCGGAAGCGACTGAGAAATATTTCTTGCCCTGCTCGATGCATTCTTTTTTATAGGTTCCGGCCACGGGATGTTGGAAACGCGTAGGATTAGTGGAATTGCCCGTGATCGAAACGTCCGCCTGTTCCAAATGCATGACGGCGACGCCCTCGCGCACGTCGTCCGCGCCGTAACAACGCACCTTGCTGCGCTCGCCTTCGGAATAGGATATCTCGCGCACAACCTCAATGCGACCCGAACCGTAATCAAAGCGAGTTTGCACGTAGGTAAACCCGTTGATTCGCGAAATGATCTGCGCCGCGTCCTTCCCGAGTCCGTTCAGGATGACGCGCAGAGGCGTCTTGCGACTCTTGTTCGCGTTTTGCACGATGCCGATGGCGCCTTCCGCCGCGGCGAAGCTCTCATGACCGGCGAGAAATGCGAAGCACTTCGTCTCGTCGTGCAAAAGTCTCGCAGCCAGATTGCCGTGTCCCAGACCGACCTTTCTGTCCTCCGCGACGGAACCGGTGATGCAAAACGCCTGAAGGCCGATACCTATGGCTTCCGCCGCATCGACGGCCTTGGTCGCGCCTTTCTTCAATGCGATTGCCGCGCCTAGGGTATATGCCCAGCCGGCATTTTCAAAGGCGATCGACTGAATGTTGCGGACGATGTCCCTCGGCGAAAAACCCGCGTCGGAGCAGAGCTTTTCGGCCGCGTCCAAATCGGCGATGCCGTATTCCTTCAAAACGGTCTCGATCTTGTCGATGCGCCGTTCGTAATTTTCAAAAGAAACCATCCTCATCTCCTCCTATTCCTCGCGCGGATCGATGTATTTCACCGCTTCCGCAAATCTGCCGTAAGAGCCGGTCGCGGCCTTGATCGCCTCGTTCGCGTCGGTTCCCTTCTTGACTGCCGCCATGACTTTGCCGAGATGGACGAACTCGTATCCGATCACGAGATCGTCTTTGTCCAACGCGAGCCTCGTCACATAGCCCTCAGCCATTTCGAGGAAGCGAACGCCCTTCGCTTTCGTTCCGTACATCGTTCCGACTTGACTTCGCAGTCCCTTGCCCAAGTCCTCCAATCCCGCGCCGATGGGCAGACCGCCCTCGGAAAATGCCGTCTGAGACCGCCCGTAGACGATCTGCAGAAAGAGTTCGCGCATCGCGGTGTTGATGGCATCGCAGACCAAATCGGTATTGAGCGCCTCAAGAAGAGTCTTTCCCTGCAAAATCTCCGCGGCCATCGCCGCCGAATGAGTCATGCCGCTGCAACCGACGGTCTCGATGAGCGCTTCCTCGATGATGCCATCCTTGACGTTCAGCGTGAGCTTGCACGCCCCCTGCTGCGGCGCGCACCAACCCACGCCGTGGGTAAGCCCGCTGATGTCGCCGTTCTCCTTCACCTGCACCCATTTGCCTTCTTCGGGTATGGGCGCGGGGCCGTGATACGCGCCCTTCGCGACGGGACACATATGTTCCACTTCACCGGAATAAATCATCTGCTGCTCCTCCTCTATCCAAACATGAAAAAACGACGCCTGTGAGGGTCGTGTCCGACGAAAATCAACGCTCCGGGACGACGCCCGTGACCATGAACATTATATGACTGCGCCGTTCATTTGTCAAACGCGACGCGCTGACCGAAGGCCCGAACACCGAACGCCGAACGAACGGCCGGAATCGCTTTTTCCCCTGCGTGTTGAAAGCGACGAAACCCTTTGTTATAATAGCATTGTTCGAAAAATCGGTCGCGTCGTCATTCCTCGTCCAAGGCTTCGCGGCGGGAATGTCGATCGTCGAATCGCGGCGCGAAGATGTCGCGCGATCAACGGGAGGAAACGTCATGCAATATCGAATCGACCCCAAATCGGGCAACAAACTATCCGTGCTCGGTTTCGGATGTATGCGCTTTCCGCGCGGACTCACAGGGCAGATCGATCGGGAAAAGACGGAGAAATTGATCCTTTCCGCGATCGAAAACGGAGTCAATTATTTCGATACCGCCTACATCTACGCGAACAGCGAGGTCACCCTCGGCGAAATACTGCGCAATAACGACGCGCGGGACAAGATATTTCTCGCGACGAAGTTGCCGTTCGGACGTTGCAAGAGCTATGAGGATTTCGACAGGGTATTTCGGGCGCAACTCGAACGCCTGCAAACGAATTACATAGACTACTATCTGATCCACAACATTCCGGATCCGTCCTTCTGGATTTCCCTTTGCGAAATCGGCATAG
>JAIRTJ010000172.1 GCA_031254995.1 Eubacteriales Family XIII. Incertae Sedis bacterium | reverse complement strand
GATCGGCCAACATTCTGCTCCAATTCGTATTTACGCCGTAGGCAAAGGTTTCGGCAGCTCGGCGAATTCGCTCCTTGTTGCCGGTGTTTCTGATCTCCAGCAACATCGAGGACAGAAGCCTGCCCGTCACCTTTATGCCGTTTCCCGTAAGGATCGTCCGCTCGATGGTGTCGAAGATATTGCCGCCTGCCACCCAATACTGCGTCAACAGAGACGAGACCAGGTTTTCGCCTTCGTAGCTGCCTCGCCTGCGCAGACGTTCCAACTTCACGCGCAGAAACAGATACGGAAGAATCGCGAACGCGAGACCTACGCATGCGGACACGCCAACGGACAGGTTTGACGCGGACAGAATGAACACGAGGAAGAATACGCAGATGACCGCGACGAGGAAGGTCGTGGATGATATCGGGCGTCGCATCACAGCGCGCAGGACGTTGTCCAGATGTTTGACAGGACCGGCATTGATCGCCTTTTTAAAGCGCGGAGACGCCAACCGCCTCCGATAACGAACCGCGTAAAAGAGACCGGCGATTTGCTTTCCGGATGCTAACAGTATACCTGTGAGCAACAGGAGGTAGATGGCCGCCGAGATGATCGAAATCCACACGTACGCGTCCGGCTTATTCATGACAGCGCACCTTTTTTGAACAAGTCCTTCAGTCCGGCCTCGAAGGCGCGAAACGCCTGCGGATCCTCTTCCTCTCCGATGACGCGCTTGTCCCTGCTGATTTGATAGGTCCATTTCCAACTGTCATTTTCGCAGTTGTATCTGCATATCTCGTTGACATAGATTCGATCCTTGCTCGACGAGCCTTCATCCCGCATCACGCCGATTTCATAGATTCCTTTCAATTTTTTCGCATTGCTGCGTCGCAGATTGACGAAATGAAAAATGTAATCGAAGCTCGCGGCCACGCGCAGAGCCGTATCCGCGACGTCGCCGCCCACGCGCCGGACGATCTCCGCAGCCGCGTCCGAAGCGAATGACAGCGGATCGCGCAGATGGAATGTCATTTTCATGCGTCTCGTACCCTTTCCCGCGATACGCACGGCGGTGTCGAGCGCGATTCCGTCCCTCGCCTCCGCGAGAATAAAATAATCCGCGTCGCTCCTCATCAAATTCTTGGAGATGTTCGACAGCTTTTCTCCATCGGCCAAGAGCTGAACGACCGGAGCTTTCGGCATCAATCGGTGGAGAGGTATCTCGGGGTCGGTTTCTACCATCACGCCCTCCAATGCGGGATCTTCGCAACTTTGCCACGTTGACAAAAACGTCGTCTTCGCCGACCGAACGCTGCCGCAAAACACCACATTGAAACCGCTTCGAACCATGTCCTTGAATAGGGGAACGGCCTCTCTCGGTATGGTTCCGCGCGCCGACTGCTCCTCAAATGTATAGACCGGAACGACGTATCTTCTGAATATGATTACGTCCGACTCCTTTTTCGTCAAGCCTCCGCGGAATATCGTCACCCTCGTTCCGTCCAACATGTAGATCTCGTGAAACTCCCGATCCAATCTCTCTTCGGGAGACAACAACAGCAAGGCTCTGACCAACTGTTCGCGCCTGTCGGAATCCATGGTCTGCGGCATGAGTCGCATGACGCCGCGATCCAAATAATATATCCTTTCGCCTATGATCTTCGCGGAACTGCTCTCCGCATACTCGGGGCCAAACCATTCCGCCATGCCCGCCAGGCCCCATACCTCGTGAAATATCGCGTCTTCGGCGCTCGCGTACCAAGGCGGAACTTCGAATTTCGAAGGGTTCTCGCCATCGGACGCCTCGCGGGAATCGGCGCACGCACGAGAAGTCTCATCATCCTCGGGAGATACGCCTCTTTCCCGCAACAACGCACCGATGCGCTCTTTTATGCGACGAACCTCGTCTTCGTATCCGATCATGGCGCGCTTCTGCGTGTGCAAGGCGCGTTCGGCCGCTTCTCCTTCTCCGTCCCACTCGCCGGTCAAGGCGCGTTCCGTCATCGCGCAAACCTCTTTGAATTTCATTTCCGTTCCTCCCTCTGCACCAAGATCAGCGACGGCCCCGCCTTGCTCTCCGCATAGGATTTGATGCGCATATACGTTTTGAGATCGGTTATGATCTCGACATGATCGATGCCTGAGGTCGCGTCTGCCCGCGAGTCATTATTTCGAGTCATCAGGCTCACGCCGCCGTCCGTCGCATCCGAAACCTCTTTCTCCTCGGCGTTTTTCACAAAGGCGATCTTGTACCGGCCGAATACTCGTCCGCCGTCCTCCGATACGATGTCCGCATAATCGCCGCGACGCAACGCGGAAGACCGCATATATATCCATTCGCGCCGAATGACAAAAAAAGAATCGTCCGTACGCGTCTCTTCTCGTTCGTTTCGAAGATGCTTCGATGAAAGTTGCCCGCCCGCGAGAATAGGCGTCGCGCTGACCTGCCCTTCGATGTCGTCGACTCTCGCGGGAACGACGACGTCCTCAATCACCGCGTTGCCCGGTACGGAAACCGATCGAAACATGGAGGCGGTCAGGGTTTCCCCTTCGGGAATCGCCTCATTTGCAATCAGGACCTCGTCCATCAACACCGTTTCTCGCCCTTTCACCTCCCAAGCTACGAGCGACAATACCGCGGCGACCACCAAGGATAAGCCGATCCATTTTCGATACTTTCCAATCATACCGTCGCTCCCTCAAATCCTTTCCGTCCATCGGCGAATTGCTGCCGTCGGTCAGATCGCCGACTTGGGATTTGACCTTCTTTCGGCGTTACGAAATTACTTCCAGTAATTATAATAAATGGATTATAGCACATTTATTCGGATTGTCAAGCGATATTTTAAAATTTTTAAAAAATTTTACATACAATGGGATAAAAAAACGTCTCCCGCGAATTCCTACCAAGAATTGCACGGGAGAACGAACCCTGCTCAAAAATTGCACGGGGAAACGAATTCTGCGGGTTTTAGTATGTAAATATTTTCCTATTTATGAAGATGTTGATCATCCCAGTTCGGTCTGAAGGCGCGCGAAACTCACGCGTCAGCTTCCGGCGTGAAGGTGCAGGCGTCGTTGCCGCTGATGATGATCGTGCCGCGCTCCACATTCTGCTGTTGCAGGTCAGCTATCACCTTCTTCAGCGACTCGATATTGCTCTCGATGTTCTTATAGGATCCTTTGCAGATCAGTCCCTCATAGATGAAGGCTTTCACCGAGATGTCGGAAGCGACTACGCGCATGAAGAAGAGATCGCTCTTTTCCGCCTTCCCGAGAAAGCGGATCGTATCCATGAGCAAGGCGTTTTCCGTCACGACCAGGGCCTTGCCCGGTTCGGCTTTCGTGATCTTGAAGTTCTCGATGAGAGGAAGCGGCGGAGGTTCATCCGCCTCACGCAGAACCATGCCGTCGTAGTCGACGATTGCGTATTTTTCGCCGTTCTTGATCATGAATTTCTCCGCGCGCTCCTCGACGTCGATCAGGACGCCGTGAAACGGCTTGCGCTCGACCTTCGCGATTTGGATATAGGGATCCTTGGCAAGGCGATCCTCAACCTTTCCCATGTCGATCTTGAACATGTTCTCGCCTATGCGCAGACCCGACATCTCCGCGATCCGTTCCTTCGTGTAGTGTTCGTTGCCTGCAACCTCAACCGCTCGAATGCTGAACAGGTCGGACATCATGAGGAAATACGCGCCGACGCCCACGGCGGCGACGAGCAAAAATTTCAGAAGATAATGCTTTTTCTTGCGCTTCTTTCGCTTGCGCGCCTCGATGCGTCCCCCTCTTGAGAACGTACGTTCGTCGTCTTCGATCTCGTCTTCCGCATCGAAATCCTCGTATCCGTCGTCGATCCTCGAGCGAGTCGGCTCTTCATTGCGCGAGCGCGCGTGAGCGTCGCGTCCGCCTCTCCCTCGAGACACGCGTTCGCCGCGCATCTTTTCCTGCGAGTCAAAGCGCCCATCGTCAAAATCGCGCTCTATTCGATCCCTCTTTCTATTTCGTTCGGGTGATTTATCTCTCATTTTCCGCATCTCTCAAGAATCCGATCGCATATGATCCCGGCAGCGTCGGGCCTCCCCAAAGCGCGCGCGGCTTCGCCCATCTTGTTCAGCGCTTCCCTGTTCGCATTCAATCCGAACACCGCATCGCGCAGGGATTTCGGCGTAAAATCCCTCTCGTCCATCAGGATGGCCGCGCCTCGGTCGCCGAGTATTTTAGCGTTGAAATACTGGTGATTGCCCGTGACGTTCGGCGACGGAATCAGGATGGACGCGCGACCGCAGATCGCGATCTCCGAGACCGTCAACGCTCCGCTTCTCGCGACGACAAGATCGGACGCGAAGAAATATTCGTGGATCGTCTCGGAGTATTCGATGACGCGTATTCTTCCATCGTCCGAGACGCCCGCTTCCGAAAGTTTTTCTTTGATCGTCTCATACATCCGCGCGCCGGTGATGAAAAACGCGGCGATTCCGGACTCCCCTTTCATGTCGATCAACATGTCCGATACGACTTCGTTGATGCGATCCGCTCCGTTGCTGCCTCCGAATATCAAGAGCGCCATATCCTCGGGCGCGACGCCCAAGCGCTCGCGGTGATGCGAGAGACCTCCGGTGACGAACGCGCGCCGCACGGGATTTCCCGTCACGACGATCTTGCGCGGGTCGCGGAAGTATTTCACGCTCTCATCGAAAGCGACGAAGACCGTGTCCGCGTACCTTTCGGCCAACTTGTTCGCCAATCCGGGGACGACATTCTGCTCGTGTATGAAGGTCGCGATTCCCTCGCGCTTCGCCTCGCGGATGACGGGTCCGCAGACGTACCCTCCGGTTCCGACGACGACATCGGGTTTGAAATCGGCGAAAATGCTTCTGATTCGGCTTGAGGACAGGACGAGATCGCGTATCGCCGAGAAATTCTTCAATGGGTTTTTTCGGTTAAATCCCCTTACGTCGACATAGCGCGTCGCGTAGCCATTGCGCTCCACGATACCGGCTCCGATCTCCTTCTTCGCGCCGATGAAGAGTATTTCCGCGTCCGGTCTCTTGCGCTTGAGTCTCTCCGCGATGGAAAGCGCCGGGTAAAGGTGCCCGCCCGAAGCGCCGCCCGCGAGAATCACTCGAATACCGTCGTTCGCGTTTTGCTTCATGATCCCGCCTCCGTTGCGGCTTCCCGCGTCTTGCGCTTTCGCTTGCGCGGCGTTCTCTCGGACATTCTCGATATATTCATCATGATCCCCATCGATCCCATGAACAGCAAGGTCGCGTTTCCTCCGTAACTGACAAAGGGCAACGTGACGCCCGTGGGCGGAATCAATCCCGTGACCACGCCGATGTTCATGATTACCTGCAGAGCCAACATGCATGTGATTCCGGAAGCGGTCAACATCGCGAATCTGTCCGGCGCGTTGATGGCCGTCAGCATGCAGCGCCAGATCAGCAGGAGGTAGACGATGAGCAGAGCGATGCACCCGAGAAAGCCCAGTTCTTCGCCTATGATCGCGAAGATGAAATCGTTCTGCGCCTCCGGAAGATAGAGCGCCTTGCGCACGCTGCGCCCGGGGCCGACGCCCGTCGGACCTCCTGATCCGAGCGCCAAGAGGGACTGCACGAGCTGATAAAAATTACCTTCCGCGGCTGAAAACGGATCTAAATATCCCGAAACGCGTTTGAAATGCTCGCTTTCGCTGTCAGACAAAATCAATTGAAGCAAGCCCGCCGCGCCCACGGCGAGCGTACCCGTGATATGCAGCAGATTTCCGCCGGCGAAGAAGAACATCGCGAAAATGATCCCGCATACGATGAGAGCAGTTGACAAATTTGGTTGTTTATAGATGAGGAGAAAATAGACGCCGACCAAGAGCAACATCGGCAACAGTCCCTTCGTGAACGAGCGGGCATAATCCTTGTGCTTCGTGAAGTACCACGCAACGAACCAGATGGCTGTGATCTTCGCGACCTCTCCCGGCATGAACGTGACGGGCCCGACCGCAATCCAACGCGCAGCGTTTCCCGACACGTGGCCCAACGG
>JAIRTJ010000163.1 GCA_031254995.1 Eubacteriales Family XIII. Incertae Sedis bacterium | reverse complement strand
GCGTGGGCACAGTGATTTCCTGCGTCAAGCATCCCAATGCGGACAGCTTGCTCGTATTTCAGGTGAAAATGGGAAAGGAAGTCCGCCAAATCGTCTCAGGAGTGGCCGATTCGTGGGCGCCCGGGGATTGCGTCGGTCGAAAGGCGATCGTCGTCGCGAATCTCAAGCCGAGGATGCTTCGCGGCGAGAAGTCCGAAGGCATGTTGCTATTCGCGGACAACGGAGACAGATATGAATTTGTAACGACGGATGCGCCGGATGGGGAAAGGGTGTCCTGATGCTGTTTGATTCCCACGCGCATATCAATTACGACGGTTACGACGACGCGGAACTGCGCAATGCGATCGCGGCGATAGAGGCGTCAGACGTCGGCGCCGCGGTCGATGTCGGATTTGACATAAAAAGTTCCGTTGCGGCCGTTGCGCATGCCGCGAAATATCCTTGGTGCTATGCCGCAGTGGGCGTTCATCCCCACGAAGCGGCGAAGATGGACGAGGACAAATTCGCGCGCCTCGCCGAGTTGTCGAGAATGGCCGGGGTCGTCGCGATAGGCGAGATCGGCTTGGATTATTATCGCAATCTGTCTCCAAAAGAGGATCAGCACGTTTGGTTTCGGCGGCAGATACGATTGGGATTGGAGCGGAGATTGCCCATCATCATTCATGATCGAGACAGCGAGGGCGATACGATGAATATTCTCGTCGAAGAAGGAGCCTTCGGCTCCGAGCGGCGCGCAGCTTTCCCGAAAAATCCTCAGACCGGTCGCGAGAGCGCGGGCATTCTCCTGCATTGCTTTTCCGGATCCGCGGAACAAGCCTTGGAATGCATCGAGATGGGCGCGACGATCTCCATCGCCGGCCCCGTCACCTATAAGAAGAACATAAAGACGGCCTTGGTCGCGGAGCGGACGCCTCTGTCTCATCTGCTGATCGAAACGGACGCGCCCTATTTGGCTCCGGAGCCGTTCAGGGGGAAGCCGAACATCTCCCCGTATGTGTATTACACCGCGAAGAGGATCGCCGAGTTGAAGGGCGTCGACGTCGCCGAGGTGGAAACCGCGACGTGGGTCAACGCAAGGCGTTTTTTCCGCATCGAGTGAACCGGTGGACGAGCGCGCAACGGACAAGGTAAGAGAAGCGATCGTCGGGCGAGATCTCATCCCGAGGGGCGGTCATGTCGTCGTCGGATTTTCCGGCGGCCCGGATTCCATGTGTCTCTTCCATATACTTTTGCGGCTTCGCGAGGAATTCGAATTTACCGTCAGCGCGGTTCACGTAAATCACGGATTTCGACCGGGCGCCGCAGATGACGATCAATCCCGTGCGGAGAAGTTGTGCGCGGATTGGGGAGCGCCGCTCGACGTACGCGTCTTGGATGTGGCTGCTTTGGCGCGCGAATGGGGGGAGACTCAGGAGGAAGCGGGTCGAACCGCGCGATATCGAGCCTTTGACGAGGCGGCTCTGGATGTCGAGCGACGAACCGGGATTCCGCGGGAATCGATCAAGGTCGCGGTTGCGCACAATCGCAACGATCAGGCGGAGACCGTGCTGATGCGGTTTCTTCGGGGAAGCGGCCCCGACGGTTTGGCAGGGATGCCGTTTCGGCGCGTTGGCGAGGCGGGGTATGATGTGATAAGACCCTTGCTCGCGGCGGACAGAGTTGAGATCGAAGCCTACTGCGCGAGTCGCGACTTGGAACCCGCAATCGATCATACGAATGAAGAGACACGATATCACAGGAACAGGATCAGATTGAAGTTGTTGCCCTTGTTGCGCGAGGACTATAACGCTTCCGTCGACGACGCAATCCTTCGCCTGGCCCGAATCGCGGAGGAGGACAGGGATTTTTTCGACGCCGCCGTGCGGGAGATCATTGCGGCTGAATGCCGCTTTTTCGATGCCCGATCGGGTTCGGCGCCCTGTTCGAGCGCACGCATCGCGCTGCCAGCGCTCGCGGAGGCGCGCCCTGCGATCCGCCATAGACTGATCATCGCGATATTCAAGGATCTCGGACTCGCGCAGGATATCGAAACGGCGCATATCGAAGCCGCCGATCGCTTGATCGAAAGCGGAAAGACGGGGAAATCCATCGACTTTCCTTCGGGATACAGCTTGGAAATATCATACAATTTTGCAATATTTGCTGCACGTCGGGCATCGGACACGCCGGACGAAACGCATACGCTTGAAATGGAGACGCTGGAACGAGCGAGGGATATGTCGATTTCGTTTCGACTGTTCGATCTGCGATTTCGGGTTGTAACGTTCGTCCCGAAACGGGGGACGGACGCGCGCGGAGAGATCGATGCATTCGGTTTTGAGGGTGCCTTGCCCTGCGATCTCGTCGCGTTGCGGCGCGACTCGAACGCCCTGGTCTTGGATTTCGACTCGTTGCGCGAGGATGCGGATGCTCTGACCCTGCGCACGAGACGTCCCGGAGACCGCATCGCGCCGGAGGGCATGACCGGCGGGAAGAAGATACAGGATCTGTTCGTGGATATGAAGTTGCCAAAAAACGAGAGGGAGCGCATCGTCTTGGTCGCGGCCGGAGACGACATCCTGTGGGTTCCCGGAAAGCGCAAGACTCGCAAGTACGCAACAGGCGAAAATACGAGGCGCGCGTTGATCGTTTGTTTACTTGTATCCGGAAGCGGTGTGTGATAAAATCTTCATTAGCCGCGTCAGCCGGTTCGGTGCGAACCCCATTGATCTCGGATTGCGATTATGAGACGGTACGATTTCGGCGCAAGCAAGGTGAGGTCGAAAGCACGACCGGCGTCGGGGATGCGCTTTTTTGAATGGAACGACAGGGTTAAGTTGTTTTCGCGGAGAAAGGGAACAAGACAGCGTTGAAGAAAAAAACTTACAGAAATATCAGCTTTTTTGTATTGATCGCCGTAGTTGCCGTCATTTTCGCGTTTGTGGTCAAGGACGCGACAGCCGAAGAAGAACCCAAGGAAATACCGTTTTCTCAAATGGTGAAGGAATTCAAGGCGAAGAACGTCAAGGAGACGGAAATCGTCGGCACGAAGATAGAAGCGAAGCTCGGCAACGGCAAAAAAGTTCTGTGCTACACGTCGGGAATCGTCGAAATCAGTTGGATTTACGACACCTATATCGGCGCGCAGATCACGGAAAACAACCTCAAATACAACAGTCCGCCGCCAAAGGGGAACAACGTCCTCCTGACGCTCCTTCCCTCGATCCTTCTCATCGGCGCGGTCGTTTTCTTCATGTATATGATCATGAACAACGGCGCGGGAGGCGGCGGAAAGGTGATGCAGTTCGGCAAGAGTCGAGCGCGACTTCATCACAAAGAGGGCGGCGGCAAACAGGTGACCTTCGCCGATGTCGCGGGGCTTGACGAGGAAAAGGAAGAACTTGAAGAAATAGTAGATTTCCTCAGAAATCCAAAAAAATACAACGATCTGGGCGCGAGAATACCGAAGGGCATCCTGCTCGTCGGCCCGCCCGGAACGGGAAAGACGTATATTTCAAAGGCGACCGCGGGGGAAGCGGGCGTACCCTTCTTTACGATCAGCGGGTCGGATTTCGTGGAAATGTTCGTAGGCGTCGGCGCTTCGAGGGTTCGCGATCTGTTTGAGCAGGCCAAGAAGAGTTCGCCTTGCATCATCTTCATCGACGAGATCGATGCGGTGGGAAGAAAGCGCGGAGCGGGGCTCGGCGGCGGCCACGACGAGAGGGAACAGACCCTCAATCAATTGCTTGTGGAGATGGACGGCTTCGGCGAGAATTCGGGCATCATCATCCTTGCCGCGACGAACCGACCCGATATCTTGGATCCTGCTCTGTTGCGACCCGGCAGATTTGACAGGCAGGTCGTGATCGGCATTCCCGACATCAAGGGGCGGGAAGCTATATTCCGCGTGCATTCGCGCAACAAGTCCTTGGACGAGGCGGTTGACGCGAAGGTTTTGGCGCGCAGGACGCCGGGATTTACGCCGGCCGACATAGAAAATATGCTGAATGAAGCGGCTCTGCTCACGGCGCGCCGCAACGGACGAAAGATTCGCATGGACGAAATAGAAGACGCGATCACGAAGGTCATCGCGGGTCCGGAAAAGAAGAGCCGAGTCATCAGCGATGCGGAGCGAAAGCTCACAGCTTTTCACGAGGCGGGGCACGCCGTCGTTGCGCATTCGCTTCCCAATACGGATCCGGTTCATCAGATCACCATCATACCGAGGGGACGAGCGGGCGGATTCACGATGATTTTGCCCAAGGAGGACAAGTATTACGGCACGAAGATGGAAATGGAGGAGCAGATCATTCATCTGCTTGGCGGACGCGTCGCGGAGAAATTGACCTTGCGGGACATCAGCACCGGCGCGAGCAACGATATCATGCGCGCGACGGAGATTGCGCGAGAAATGGTCACGAAATACGGGTTCAGCGACAAACTCGGGCCGGTCAATTACAGTCAATCGGACGAGGTGTTCTTGGGAAAGGATTTCACGACCCACAAGAATTATTCGGAGGAAGTCGCGTCCGCAATCGACGAGGAAATCAAGGCCATTATCGACAGAGCTTTTGTCGAGGCGGAAAAGATATTGAAGAAGAACATGAAGAAGCTCAACATCGTCGCGGAGGCTCTTCTGGAGATCGAAACCTTGGACGGCGAGCAATTCGAGGCGCTGTATTCAGGCAAAATATCCGTCGAAGAACTCGCAAATCGGATTCGCGACGAGGAACAGGACATACGCGAGCGAAACGCGCAGGAGGCGGCTGAAACGGAACTCCTGCTCGCCGAGGAAGAGGAGGACGCGATCGATTCGGATTACGAGGAGGATTGCGACGAGCTTCCGGAGGATGAGGAGTTCGAAGACGCGGATTCCGACGAAGAAGCGTATGAAGAGCTCGACGAAGAAACGGAGCGCGCCGACGTGCGGGATGAGGAAGAGGGCGCGGGCAGATAAGGAGGGTCCGATGGCAAACAAAAAACTTGAGGATTTGAGACGGCAGAAGGCCGAAATCGCTCTGGGCGGCGGACAAAAACGCATTGAAGCGCAGCATGATTCCGGCAAACTCACCGCGAGGGAGCGCATGAACATACTCTTCGATGAAGGCAGTTTCACGGAGTTGGATGTATTCGTGTCCCACAGGAGCAACAACTTCGATATGCCGAGCAAACATGCGCCGGGGGACGGCGTCGTTACCGGCTATGGCACGGTCAACGGACGATTGGTCTACGCATATGCCCAGGATTTCACGGTGCTCGGCGGTTCTCTCGGCGAGTATCACGCGGAGAAGATCGTCAAGGTGCAGAATATGGCCTTGAAGATGGGCGCACCCATCGTGGGTCTCAATGACAGCGGCGGCGCGCGCATACAGGAAGGCGTCAACGCCCTGTCCGGTTTCGGAAAGATATTTTACAACAATACGATCAGTTCAGGCGTGATTCCGCAGATATCCGTAATTATGGGACCTTGCGCGGGCGGCGCGGTCTACAGCCCCGCAATCACGGACTACGTTTTCATGGTCGACAAGACGAGTCTCATGTTCATCACGGGGCCGCAGGTCATCAAGACCGTCACGGGCGAGGATATCTCCGCCGAGAAATTGGGCGGCGCGATGACGCACAACGCGACGAGCGGTGTGGCGCATTTCGTCGGGAAGAACGATGAGGATACGTTGGAACAGGTGAAGGAACTCCTCTCGTATTTGCCGTCGAACAATCTCGAGATCGCTCCTCCCGTGCCTACGAACGACGACTCAAATCGCCTGATTCCCGAGTTCAACGAGATTATTCCCGACAATCCGAACAAGGCCTACGACGTGTACGAGATCATTCGAAAGATCGCGGACGACGGAAAATATTTCGATGTCGCGCAACATTACGCAAAGAACATCATCACCTGCTACATTCGTCTGGCCGGAAATACCGTAGGCGTCATCGCAAATCAGCCCAAGACGGCTGCGGGTTGCTTGGACATCAATGCATCGGACAAGGCGGCGCGGTTCGTGCGGCGTTGCGACGCATTCAACATACCGTTGCTGACCATCGAAGATGTCCCGGGCTTTTTGCCCGGCGTCGAGCAGGAGACGGGCGGTATCATTCGTCACGGCGCGAAGCTCCTTTACGCCTATTGCGAGGCCACCGTTCCCAAGGTGACGCTGATCCTCAGAAAGGCCTACGGCGGGGCTTATATCGCCATGTGCAATAAGGAGTTGGGCGCGGATATAGTCCTCGCGTGGCCTTCGGCGCAGATCGCGGTCATGGGTGCGGACGGCGCCGCCAACATAGTATTCAAAAACGACATCAAGGAAGCGGACGATCCCATCGCCAAGCGAAATGAAAAGGTGCAGGAGTACGAAGAGAAGTTCAATAATCCGTACAGAGCCGCCGAAATGGGTTATGTGGAGGACGTAATCGAACCCGCGACATCGCGACAACGGTTGATCGGAGCCTTTGACATGTTGGAATCCAAACGGCAGAGTTTGCCGGCGAAGAAGCACGGGAATATACCGCTCTGATCTCGCGGTGCGGGATGTATGCGCAAAGGCAGGAGGTTCTTCATGGGATTGTTTGGCAGGAAAAAGAAAAAAGCGGTCGATTCCGCAGGCGTTTCGGATGAATTGTTGGCGGTAATCGGCGCGGCCGTCTCCGCTTCGAACGATTCGGCGCATATCGTCGCAATCGCGGCGGCTGTCGCCGCATATGAGAGTGACAGCGTCCGTTCGGATCTTTTGATACGCAAGATTGACAGAACCGCAGGATGCGTACCCGCATGGGGCGTCGCGGGCAACAGAGAGGCGATCGACGCGAGGAGAATGTAACAAAGCGCTTATAATCGCGCCGAAGGTCGGGTTATGTCCCGTTTCGGCGCGCAATATCGGAAATCGAAAGAGAAACTGAAAATCGAAATGGAGGCTGAAATGGGTAAGAAGTACAATGTCACGGTAAACGGTACAACATATGCGGTTGAGGTGGAGGAGATCGGCGGTGTTCCGACGGTGATGGCCGCTGCGGCGGTTGCACCGGCGCCCGCTCCCATGTCGCAGGCGCCCGCGCCGGTTGCGGCTGCGCCCGCACCGACGCCCGCAGCGACCGCGTCGGCTGATGCGATTGTCGTCGATGCGCCGATG
>JAIRTJ010000160.1 GCA_031254995.1 Eubacteriales Family XIII. Incertae Sedis bacterium | reverse complement strand
GCCGCGCCCGACGACGGCGCAGACGAGAGTCAGTCGTCCGCCGTCCGCGTCGGAAACGCTGAACGGACGAGGGAGCAACATCGCGCCGTCGTTGATATATACGTTTATGAATTGCCCGGGAGCGATCGCCGCCGCGATATCGGGCGCGTACAGCGTCAACTTGAATACCCCGGGAGCGACGGACTCGTTTTCGACGATCTCCTTTTCCCTCTTCATCGGATGACTCCTCTCAATCGATCTCGCATCTCAACGGCGGCCTTTCGCGCCGCGAGACCTGCCTCATCCAACGAAATTCCGCTCGCTTTCGCGCCTTGCGCTCCCGCGTTCGGAAATTCTTTCATCCACGCGGCGATAATCCCCCTCGAGGAATTGACGATGGCTCCGCCGCCTCTCTCGTCGAAAAATCCGCGAATATCCCCGGCGTTCGCACCCTGCGCGCCGTAGCCAGGTACGAGGAAAAAAGTATGGGGAAGCATGGCGCGCAACATTTCTCCCGTCTCCCTGTGCGTCGCGCCCACCACCGCGCCCACGCGACTGTAGCCGCGATCGCCGACGGAATCCTTCCCCCATTCGTTCACCAGACTCGCAACCCGCGCGCAGACGGTCATATCGGGTGCGTTTGCCTCTCGGCCTTCGCAAGGCTCCGAGGCGGACACCCTCAGGTCTTGAATGTCCCCGCTCCCCGCATTGCTCGTCTTGACGAGGACGAATACGGCCTTGTCGAAATCCTTGCATGCTTTGAGGAATGGCGCCGCGCTGTCGCCGCCGAGATATGGATTGATCGTCACGGCGTCCTCCTTCCACAGATCGAAGCGTTCGCCCTCCACGTCGACGCCCGACAGGTGAGCCGCGTAGGCCTCCGCCGTACCGGCGACATCTCCCCTCTTTATGTCGCCGATCACCGTGAGTCCGGCCTCGGACGCGTATTCGACCGTCCTGAGATAGGCCGAAATCCCGTCGAGTCCGTATCGCTCGTACATGGCGATCTGCGGTTTTACGGCAGGAACGATGTCCGCCGTCCGATCGATGATCGCCGCGTTAAACCGCACGAACATCTCCGCCACGGCTTTCGGGGTCTTGCCGAAAAGGTCGTACATATCGCGTTTCAGGTCGTCGGGCATCATTTCCGGCGAAGGATCCAAACCCACCGCCGACGGGTTGTTCAATATCTCGATTCGTTCTATCAATCTGTCGATCATCGTCTCCTCCATCGCAAAAAATCCCGTCCGCGACTGCGGACGCTACCGTTGCGCTTCATGGTCGAAGCATAATGCGCCGTCGCGCAGCGTATACAATACCCGCCCGCGCAATCTCATGCCTTCAAACGGCGTATTCTTTCCCTTCGACGCGAACCGCTCGCTCGTCGCGATGAAATCCTCTTCCGCGTCGAAGATCATCATGTCGGCCGGAGAACCCTCGGCGATCCTTCCGCGATCCAATCCGATCGCGCGGGCGGGTTTGACGCTCATCTTGTCCGCGAGTTCTCGAAGCGTCAAAAATCCCGGGATTGTCAATGTCGTATAGCTCACCGCGAATGCCGTGTCCAAGCCCGAAACGCCGAACGGAGCTTCCTCGAGAGAGCCGGCTTTTTCCCGGGCGGAATGCGGGGCGTGATCCGTCGCGATCACGTCGATCGTTCCGTCCGCGAGTCCTTCGATGATCGCCATGCGATCTTGTTCCGTTCGCAACGGAGGATTCATCTTTGCCATCGCTCCCGCGCGCAAAACGGCTTCCTCCGTCAGCGCGAAATAGTGGGGAGCCGTCTCTGCGGTCAACCCCGGAAGTTCCTTCTTCGCCGAGCGAATCAACTCGACGCTCCGCGCCGCGCTGATGTGTTGCAGGTGCATCCGCGCGCCGGTCTCCCTCGCCAATCGGATGTCGCGTTCGACGATGCGCGTCTCCGCTTCTGCGGGAATGCCCTTTACTCCCAAGGCTCTCGATACGATCCCTTCATTGATATGACCGCCTGACATGGAGGCGTCCTCGGCGTGATCCATGACGAGCAGATCCAGTTCCTTAGCCAGGCGCAGGACATCCGACATAAGCCGCTCGTCGAGCAAACTCTTGCCGTCCTCGGAGATTCCCGAGACGCCGTGTCCCGTAAACGCGCGGCACAGCGTGTCCTCCGCGTCCATTTCTCGAATCCGCGCGAGTTCTTTTCCCCGCTGCCCCATCGTCATCGCGGCGACCGCGAAGAGGCGAACGGGACAAGCGTTGCGCCCCCTCCGGTCGATGCGACGCAACACCTCGACATCGCTGACGGGCGGATCGGTATTGGGCATGCAACAGACCGTCGTAAACCCGCCCGCCGCGGCGGCTTCGCCCCCGCTTTCGATATCCTCCTTGTGCGTGAATCCCGGCTCCCTGAAATGAACGTGCATATCGACCAATCCCGGTACGGCGACGCAGCCTCTCCCGTCTATGACGCGGTAGTTCGCCCCGAGCGAAAGTCGGTCGATATCGGACTCCCAAGGCGCGCCGGCCCCGTCGCCCGCGCGCAATCCTCTCTCCTCGCCGGCCCCGTCGCCCGCGCGCAATCCTCTCTCCTCGCAGGGCCGTATCTCCGCGACAACGCCGTCCCGCACGAATATCGTAAAGCGTTCTTCGCCGCGCGCGGCGCGATCTCGATTTAGGTCGGGTTTCGCGCCCGAAAAACCCCTCGCGCGAAGACGCGGATCCGATCCGAACATACGTTCTTCGCCCATGCTCGCGCCGTTTGCGATCGCGATGTTCTCTATGATGATCGGCGTCGTGCCTTTCATAGTACCTTCGCTATCTCGTCGCAATACGCGCAGCTGTATTCCTCGCGCTCGGCGTCGACCAATCGGAAGACATGAGGGATGGACGGCTCGATGGAGGTGACGCAACGCGGATTCTTGCACTTGACGACGTTTACGACCCTCTGGGGCAGGCTCAATTTGATCTTTCGCGATATCTTCCCGTTCTCGATGATATTGACGGTCGCGGTATGATCCAAAAGCCCCAACGCCGCAGGATCCGCGTCCGTGACGTTTTCGATTTTTATAATGTCCTTCTTTCCGTATTTGCGGCTGGCGGCGTTCATGATGACCGCGACGGTGTCGTTCGCGATATCGACGTCGAGGTATTCGAGCACCTTCATCGCGAAACCCGCTCTGATGTGATCGATGACGATGCCTTTTTCAATGCTGTTTACTTCCATATCAACGTACTCCTTTCAATTTTCGACGCCCAAAAGCGACATGAGCAACGCCATGCGCACGTACATGCCGTTTTTCGCCTGTTTGAAATAGACCGCCCGAGGGTCGTCGTCCACCTCCGTCGCGATCTCGTTCACGCGGGGCAACGGATGCATGACGATCATATCGGGGGACGCGATCTTCATCTTGTTCGCGTCCAAAATGTAGCTGTCCTTCAGCCGAACGTAATCCTCTTCGTTGAAAAATCGTTCTTTCTGAACCCGCGTCATGTAGAGGATGTCAAGATGCGGCAAAGCTTCCTGCATCCGCGTCAGTTCCATGCAACGGCTGCCGTTTCCGTTCGCGATATCCTTTCGCGCGTATTCGGGCACGACGAGCTCCTCCGGCGAGATGAGGTAAAACTCCATGCCCTCGTACCGCGACAAGGCCTTGATGAGCGAATGCACCGTGCGTCCGAATTTCAGATCCCCGCAGAGCCCCACCCTCAAATGACTCAACCTGCCTTTTTCCTTTCGAATAGTCAGGAGGTCGGTCAACGTCTGCGTGGGATGTTGATGACCGCCGTCTCCGCCATTGATCACGGGAATGTCGGAACTCTGCGCCGCGACGAGGGGCGCGCCCTCCTTCGGATGCCGCATCACGGCGATGTCCGCGTAGCACGCCACCGTCCGCACGGTATCCGCGATGCTCTCCCCTTTGGCCGCCGAGCTGCTCTGCTCCCCGGAAAAGCCGATCACCCGGCCGCCCAAGCGAAGCATCGCCGCCTCAAAGCTGAATCGCGTCCGCGTACTCGGCTCGTAGAACAGCGTCGCCAACAATTTCCCGTCGCACGCCCTCGCGTAAGCCTTAGGATCTTCCATGATGCGCATGGACAGATCAAACAATTCTTCCGACTCCTCCGCGCTGAAATCCAGAGGCTCCATCAAATCTCGCCCTTGCAACGTTCCCATACCGTTCATTCCTCCTTCATAAAAAAAATCTCCCCAAATGGGAAGATTCATATGATCCTTATGCCTTCTTTGCGATTCGGTCGCCTCCTCCGAGAAAATACTTCTCCCCCGCAACGCGACTGCGGCTCTGCCGCAGGGAGTATCTTGCCGATCGCAATGTTCAATTCAGTACCTCGTCGATGTCCTTCAATGCAAAATTTTCACTATCATACCACACGCGCGGGCAGACAGTCAAGGAGGATTTTTTATTCGCCTCGCGCAGAGCGACGCCTTCGATCAACCCCGGAACGGAACGCTCAGATAAACGTGAACGCGTATATGATCGAAGTGCCCACCATCGTGATGATGATCGCCGCGGTGATGATGGCGAATAATTTTCTTCGTTTCCCGAAATTATGCATTATATGATCTCAATACTCAGCTTGCTGCGACTTTCCGCGAGGCCTTTCAGACTGATGTTGTAATCGATGTCGATCGAGCCCTCGCCGTTCTCCTTGATCTTGTTGTTGACCGCGTTCGTCAAAACCTCCATTTCCACGGAGCCGAACGGCGTCTCGCAATATCCGTTGAAGCGTTTCCCCTTCTCGAAGCTGATGGCGGTCTCGATGCCGACGTCCTCGCCGTATCGCTTCATTCGGATTTTATCGCCCGTGATCTTCAAGCTCGTGGTGCAGCCCTCCGTTCCGGAAAATTCGCTCTCCTCGTAGACGAGATACATAGAGTCGCCTTTGCGATAAAACCTGCCCTCGGTAATGAATTCCATGCCTTCGGAGTCCTCGTCGACGTCCGCCCCGGACGGAATTTGGTTACCTATTATTTTTAGCATGATGTCTTTCATAGCCGAATTCTATTATCCTTTCGATCAGCGAAGGATAGGTCACGCCCTTTGCCTTCCACAACAACGGAAACATGCTGTACGCCGTAAAGCCCGGTATGGTGTTCACTTCGTTCAGGTATATCTTGCCCGATCCTTCCTCGAGGAAAAAATCGATTCGCGCAAACCCCGCGCCGTCCAACGCCTTATAGGCTCCGAGAGCCAACTCGTCTATCTCCCGCGCCGTCTCTCGCGGGATGTCCGCGGGAATCCGCAACTCCGCGGCACCGTCCCTGTATTTGGACTCGTAGTCGTAAAACTCGCCTCGGGATATGATCTCCCCGACGACGCCGACGCTCGGTCTTTCGTTGCCGAGCACGGACACCTCAAATTCCCTGCCGTTTATCGCCTCCTCCGCGAGTACGCGACTGTCGTATCGCAGGGCGAGCGCAACGGCGCGCTCCAACTCCTCGCGTCCTCGCACCTTGGAAATGCCGACGCTGCTGCCCATATTGGCCGGCTTGACGAAAATCGGATAACCGAACGCCTCCTCGATCCTGTTCAGTTCCCGGGATTTATCCTCCGAGAAATCGAACTCGCGGGTCGATACATGCCTGCACACGAGAAAGCCCGCGTCAGCCAATATGCTCTTCGTGAGGATCTTGTCCATCGAGATCGCCGAACAGGCTACGCCGCAACCGGCATACGGCATGTCCAACATCTCGAAAAGCCCCTGTATCGTCCCGTCCTCGCCGTAGGGCCCGTGCAACAACGGGAAAGCAAAATCCGCGAGGCGAGCAAATTCGCCGAGATCGATGCGCCGCGCTCCGGCGGTCTCCCGCCCGGGCTTGGGTATAAGGGACTCGCATCGCTCGTCGTCCAAGGATCTCAACCCGCTCATGTCGGCGGAGATGCGAAACCACTCGCCGCGCTTGTTGATGCCGATCGGAACGATCTCGTGATTTTCCCGATTTACGGCGTCCATGACCGACGCGGCGGACAATACGGAGATTTCATGCTCTCGGGATCTCCCCCCGAATATGACGCCGATTCTGTCCATATGCAGATTATATCATAAATGCGGAGCGAAGCGGAGTCATTTATGATAGGGCCATGTGCGTTTTCGCCTTGGGGCGAAAAAATCGCACGGCAGATAAACGGATATGACAACCGCGGAAAGCGTCCCAAGTGCCCCGTCTTTTACAGTTGCAAAAGTGAAAGAACCCCGTATTCGTTGACAATACGGACTTCATGGCTTTTCTGCGTGTCAAATGTTTGTAGCGCTAAAGCGAGATTTTCTGCTGCCCTCGTGTCCTTTTTGATCATGGCATTCCTCCTTTGATATAGCATAGCGTTACTTCAGCATTACGCCAATAGGCAAACAAAAAAACACGGGATTCCGTGTTTTTCAACATTATGTTTGTGTTACAGGGGCAACTATTCTATGCTAACTGTAAAAGACGGGGTGGTAAACTTGTCGGGAGCCTTCGCTGTAAGCAAGGTATCAAAATAATCAGGTATCTTTGTGAAGCTACCTGTCATATAACTTGTCGGTAATGCCATAATATATATCTCCTTACTCTATGCTATCCCAAAACAAAAACCTATTTCCGTATTCGCTGTATTAACCTTGCGATTTCGCGGCTATACTAATTTGCTCAGTTTCCACACATGACCCGCTATGATTGCTGTATGTAGACCACGTTGGTTCATAGTTCTCATCTGCCTGGTTACCCCACAACACCCAGTTTTCGCGCACTCCACGGGCAAACAATTCGAGATATGGGCTGCTGCTGCATGATTCTATAATATCGAAAATCTCATCGGGTTTGCGCGAATGCTCACGTTTCATTGTCCGCAGGAGATTGACTTGACTACGCGCAGGAGCAAGCGTCCTTGTATTGCTTGTGCCGCGCGTTCCGAATAACAGCAACTCTGTTACGTTCCGAAAGTAAAAGCCAACACCGCGACCGTCGGGCTGTCCGTCTTTTCTTATCTTCTCCCAAACGATATTGGATTTGTACTGAAAACCCCATGCCTTCATGACTTCAAGCCCTTCAGGAAGAAGCGCGTTCGGCACCCAAAGGTAGAGGTGACACGGATCGTCGGCAACATCGCTGACAGGCAACATCTTTATCTCATCCAACTTCATAGTCGGATAGCGATTCAACCGTTTGTGCTCAGGTGCCATTTTCCCCGTCCTGTTCTGGAATTGCCACGGCGGATCTGCCAAGATCGTTTTGAACTTTCGTTCATCGCAAAATTCCAACAAGTTATTTTCGTGATGATAATTCACATTGTCTGCTGACATTTCAATTCTCCCAATCCGTGATTGTTCTCGGCGTTATCCCCACCACAAAGATCGGACAACCACCATGCCTTCTCGCCTGTATTCGGGGAAGCAATTTCCCCATCCAAGTCGTACTTGCGCCGTATTTTTGTTTAATTCCCAACTCGTCAAACAGCGGATTCAATTCCGCACTCCGTGTTATGATCGCACCACACTCAACGATACCACATTCATAGAAAGTGCGAAATGCGTACAAATCGCGGTCAAAAGTCTGATCTTTGCTGTTCCATTCCATGTCTACCGCGACTTTGCCCTTCACATAGTCAATATTGTGACCGTCAATGTAGTCCTCTATGCGAATTTCTTCAACGGTTGAGGGATTGCGCGTATGCAACTTGACGAGCAGGTCACCCGTTATCTTGACTTCTTTCCATCCGCGCGGTCGCATAA
>JAIRTJ010000157.1 GCA_031254995.1 Eubacteriales Family XIII. Incertae Sedis bacterium | reverse complement strand
CGGCAATTCGCCGCCGGTCAGGATGTAATCCCCGACTGAGATTTCCTCAAAGGCGAAATAATCCAAGACCCGCTGATCCATTCCTTCGTAATGGCCGCACAAGATCAGGAGTTTTTCCTCTTTCCCCAATTCGCTCGCCAAGGATCCGTCGAGCAATCTGCCGCGCGGCGACATATAGATCCGTCGATGCCCGTCGTCGATATCCCGCATCGCATCGAAAACGGGTTGCGCCGTCATCACCATGCCCGCGCCGCCGCCGAAGGGCGAGTCGTCGGTCTTGCGGTGTTTGTCAGAGCTGTACGCCCTTATGTCGCGAACGGAGACGCTCAACGCGCCGCTCTTGCGCGCGCGACCCAAGATGCTCGCGTCCAGCATCTCGGGAAACATGCCGGGGAAGAGAGTCAATATATCGATCTTCATGTTTTTTTCGTCCCTTCGCGGTTCATTTCCGCGCATCCGGCTCCGGTGCCGTCGCCGGTCAGACCCGCGTCCGCCCGCTTTTCCGTCGAGCGCTTCTCAGGGATCAGCCCGTCCGGAACGCGCACCTCGATTCTCCCTGCCTCCGTGTCGACGGAAAGCACGAATACGTCAACCATGGGCAACATCCAATCGCCGTCCGCGCTCGTCACGCGCAGGATGTCATGAGCCGGGTTGTCGATGATCTCAGCCGCGTCGCCGAGATACTCTCCGCGCTCGTCCTCCACGCGCAAACCGATCAGATCCGCGACGTAGTATCGCCCTTCCTCCGGCGGTACGAGTCGATCGAAGAGGACAAAGACCTCCGCGCCGATATAGGACTCCGCGGCATTTCTGTCGTCCGTGCCCGCGAGTTTCAAGATCGGCGTCTTTCCGCTGTAACGCAGGGATTCCACCTCCATCCTCCGCATACCCTCATCGGAGTGAAGGAAAAGCTCCTTCATTCCCGCGATGCGCTCGCGCTCGCCGGAATAGTGAAAGAGCTTCAATTCCCCTTTGACGCCGAAGACGCCCGATATTTTCCCTATGTTTATCTTATTGCAATATTTCAACGGAAACGTGTTTGTTCTCCCTTGTGGCGACAGCCTTGACCACGGTTCTGATCGCTTTCGCTATGCGTCCTTGCTTGCCGATAACCTTGCCCATGTCATTTTCCGCTACGCGGAGTTCGATGACGATCTCGTCGTCCGTCTTCACGGTGCGGACATCTACGGCATCGGGTTCGTCGACCAACGACTTCGCGATGGATCTTACCAATTCCTCCATGATTACCTCCACTTACTCCGACGCTTCCGGCGCGTCTTCCGCGGCGGATTCGCTCGGGGCGTCAAACGCGCCGGCCTTTTTCAAAAGCGCCTTCACGGTATCCGTGGGTCTAGCGCCGTTCGAAATCCATTTTTTCGCCTTTTCGATATCGACCTTGATCTCAGCAGGGTCTTTCAACGGATTGAAATACCCCAATTCCTCGATGAATTTCCCGTCGCGCGGACTTCTGCTGTCAGCCGCGACGATCCTGTAAAAAGGCTTCTTCTTTGCACCCATCCTCTTGAGTCTGATCTTTACCGCCATCTTTTTCCTCCCAATTACCGCAACTGCTATTATCATTAACAAACCCAAATGATTGTCAATTGAACATATTCGGCATTCTCCGGCCGCGTTTGCCTCCGCCCATGAACTGTTTCATCATCTTGCGAGACTCTTCATACCGCTTGACGAGACTGTTGATCATGGAGACCGGTTGTCCTGAGCCCTCTGCGATGCGCTTGCGTCTGCTCGCGTTGAGTATGGCCGGATTTCTCCGTTCCTCAGGGGTCATGGATTGCATAATGGCTTCCATCTTGACAAAATCCCTTTCGCCCCGCTCGATATCCGAATCCTTTACGCGACCGGCGACGCCCATGCCCGGCACCATGTCTATGATCTTCGCAATGCCGCCCATCTTTCGTATCCGGCTCATCTGATCCAGAAAATCCTCCAACGTGAATGCGTTCTTTCGCATTTTGCGTTCGAGCGCTTCCGCCTGCTCGTCGTCGAAATCCTCCTGCGCCTTCTCGATGAGCGTGAGAACATCGCCCATTCCGAGGATGCGAGAAGCCATTCTGTCGGGATGAAAGGCCTCCAGAGCGTCGAGTTTCTCGCCTGCTCCGATGAATTTGATAGGCTTTCCCGTGACGGATTTCGCGGACAAGGCGGCGCCGCCTCGACTGTCTCCGTCGAGCTTTGTCATGATAATGCCGTCCACGCCCAGAGATTCGTTGAATCCGACCGCGGCGTTGACAGCATCCTGACCCGTCATAGCGTCCACGACCAGCAATATCTCATGGGGACGCAACGCCTTTTTCATCTCCTTCAGCTCGTCCATCAGCTCTTCGTCGATCTGCAAGCGGCCTGCGGTATCCACGATCAAAACGTCATTGCCTTTGACGCGCGCTTCCTTCGCGGCTCGTTCCGCGATCGCGACGGGATCGCGTTCGTCCCTGTCGACGTATACGGGCGTATCCGCGCCCTTGCCGACGATTTCGAGCTGGTCGATGGCCGCGGGTCGATATACGTCGCAGGCGACCAACATGGGGCGTTTGCCGTTCTTTTTCAAATAACCGGCCAACTTGCCGCAGGTCGTGGTCTTTCCCGTACCCTGCAAGCCGACCAACATGAGCGTCGTGAATCCGCCGGGCGAGAACGTGAGTTTGCTGTTCGTATTTCCCATGAGTCCGACGAGTTCGTCGCGAACGATCTTTATGACCTGTTGTCCCGGATTCAGAGATGCGTGTATCTCGGCGCCGTTCGCCTTCTCCTTTACGGATGCGACGAATTCCTTGACGACCTTGAAATTGACGTCCGCTTCGAGCAGAGCCAACTTCACCTCGCGCATCGCTTCATCTATATCCGATTCCGTCAGAACGCCTTTTCCGCGCAATTTTTTGAATATGCCTTGCAGACGGTCTGACAGCCCTTCAAAAGCCATTGTTTACCTCATTATACATCCAAATCGCCGACGGTCTTTTTGATCTTTCCGAGATAACGGCGTATCCGCGCCTCGTCTTCCTTGACGGAGATCGATGCGATCGCGTCGTCGGAAGCGATCTTCGCGGCCGTCGCCTCCACGGATCTCAACGCTCGCAGATATGTCTCGCGTTTTGCGAGAAGCCCCAATCTCTCCTCGTATTTGTCCAACGCGGCTTCCGCCTTTTTCAGGGCATCGTGCACGCCCTGTCTGCTGATGCCCAATTCGTCGGCGATCTCCCCAAGAGAACAATTGTCCTCGTGATACAGCCCGAATACGGTTCGCTGTCGATCACCGAGCAGTTTTTCGTAATAATCGAAGAGCAGACTCATTCTCGCGGAATCCTTGATGTCGGAAACCGTGTCGAGCGTCTTCGTGAGCTGTTTCTCCGGTCTTTGTTCGCCGTTCCTCGCTTTTCCGATTCTCATGCTTCATTCCGCATCGCAACTGTTCAAGCAAATCGCTTGACACACTTATATTACCTCCTCGCGACGGATGTGTCAAGCGTTTTTATTGACTGTTTCGAGGTGTGGCGCACTTATTGACCGTTTCGCGGCGTGACCGTCTTCGGGATGTTTCCTCGCCGGGAATGCCGAGAGCAGACTCGATCTGGACGGCGTGAGTTGCCACTGTTTTTCAATTCGCAACGGGCGGCACAAGAAAAAAACGACGCGGTGGCACTATGTTATTCGCGCTCGCAACGCGTATTATACTTAATAAAGGAAACTTA
>JAIRTJ010000150.1 GCA_031254995.1 Eubacteriales Family XIII. Incertae Sedis bacterium | reverse complement strand
AGGGCAATGAGGTCGTGAGTTCATACAGGGCGCTGTCGCTCAAGCGTTTGAAAAGCCGGGCGCGCGTTTCCTCGGAACCGTAATTGAAGTTGATGTTTTCGATCTCGTCCGCATGCTCTCTCGTAAAGGCGGGCAAGTCGTCCACAGCGACGCGCGACTTTCCGACGTAGTCGATAAACCATTCGGGTACGCCGTAACGCTCGAGATGATTGTAACAGTCGGCGCTGACATACGGCGTCCCGTCATAGAATACTTCGCACATTATGCGACCCTCCGCGAGAATATCCCATACGCTTTCGATTGCTTCGCGACTGAGATAGCGAGCGCAGAGTTGTTCCTCCGTCCTGTTGTCGTAGACCTTCGCGCCGTTGGCGCAAATCAAATATTCGATTCCCTCGATGTCCCTCACAATTTGAGGAATGGATTTCTTTGATCTTCCGGTAGCCACGACGACGTGAATGCCGCTTTCGATGCAACGGATCAGAGCCGCCCGATCTTCCGCTGTCAGTTCCATGTCGGGGGTCAGCAAAGTGCCGTCAAGATCCGTTGCCACGAGTTTTATCCCATTAGCGAAACCGATGTCGTTTGCTTTTTTTCTGTTTATGTTCATCATTGCTCCAAATCGAGACTGGTCTGTCTGATTTCCACCGTCGTCTTTGCCTCCTCGAAGTGAATGGCGTCTTCAATATCCTCGATGGCGGGCAGATCTTTGACGGTCTTGAGGTCGAAATTCGCAAGAAACGCTTCCGTGGTTCCGTAGAGCGTCGGGCGACCGATTGCGGAAGATCGCCCCCTCTCCTCCACGAGTCCTTTTTTCATAAGGCCTTCGAGGACGCGATCGCTTTTGATGCCTCGGACGGAATCGATCTCGCTCTTTGTCACGGGTTGCTTGTACGCTACTATGGCGAGCGTCTCAAGCGCCGCCTGCGAAAGTCGACGTTCCCGCACGGGCGTGCATACGGAACGGATATAATCGAAATTCTCTTCCGAGGTCACAAACTGGAACTTCCCGTTGATCTCGCGGATCCGGATGCCGCGTCCCTGCTCTTCGTACTCGCGTCGGAGCTCCTTGAAGTATTCTGAAGCCTCGGATTTGTCGATGCCCATGGCGTCCGCGGCGATTTTCGCATCCAAGGGTTCGCCCCATACAAACATCATGGACTCAAACGCGGATTTGATCGTTTTTTTCGTTGGCATATCCTCTCCGTTCCCGTCGCGCGTCGCGTTCGCTCGGCGCCGCGAAATCTCGGCTCAAGGCTCCTTGCCGCGCGCATTTCGCATGGATTCCGCGAGGCGCGTTTCGCGCGCGTCGCCTATCTCTCGGACGATTTGAACGTAACTTCGATCTCTTTGAAATTCCCGGATTGCCGCACGCTCGCCAATCCGGACTTTATCATCTCCAGCAGAGAAACGAATGTGACGACCTTGTCGCAGCGATCGCTCTCGGGCGACAGCAATTCTCGAAAGCGCACAAATCGATCCTTCGCCTTTTGCAGAAATCGTCGAATAGAGCTTTTCTTCGCGGCGACGCTCATACGTTCGCGTCCGGCGCGATTTTGTATGTACAAGATCTCTTCGTTCTTTCGCTTCTTGTATATAAAGGCTTTGAACGCGGCGATGAAATGCTCCGTATCCAGCAGGAGGTATTCGTCCGGCTCTCCGGTATAGGGCGTCAAATCCTCCTTGGGCTTGACCAATTTCAGCGCGGCGAAATCCATCTGCTCTTCGAGGGCGGCGGCAAGTTTCTTGAACTTGGAGTATTCGATCAATTTCTGCGCGAGTTCCGCGCGAGGATCCTCTTCGATCTCGCCGTCCGCTTTGATTCGAGGCAAGAGCATTTTCGACTTGAGTTCGATCAACGTTGCGGCGAGCACAAGAAAATCCGCGCCGACCATGACATCCTGTTCCCGCATCATCTCGATGTGCCGGAGGTATTGCGACGTGATCTCCGAAACCCTGATATCGTAGATGCTCATCTCAGCGTTTTCGATCAGATAGACGAGCAGATCAAAAGGCCCCTCGAATATATTCAATTTCACCTTGTACGACATGAATAATATTATACGATTAATCAGGGCTTTATGTCAAAAATGGATGAGGGTCACCCGATGCCGCACAGCGATCGGAGTTCTTCCCACCGGCAATCCACGCCGTCCTGTATCTCGTCGATGAGATGCTCGTTTTCGGGTTTGAACAGGTGTTTGAATCGCCCCTGCATCGCCAGGTACTCCTTCACGGGCAATTTCTTCTTCGGCTCGTAATTCAAAACCCATTCGCCGTCTATGACTTCGAACAGAGGCCAGACGCAACTGTCCACCGCGGCTTTGCAGATGTCCGTCAAATTGGATTCGTCGTATCTCCAACCTCGGGGGCAGGGCGCGAGGATGTTCAAAAACGCCGGGCCTTCCGTGTAGATGGCAGTTTCGGCCTTTTGATGAATATCCTTAAAATTTCCAATATAGGTAGTTTGTGCAACATATGGGATATGATGCGCCGCCATGATCTTCGTCAGATCCTTCTTGAACTGCGGCTTTCCGTTCGACTTCGCGCCTACCGCGGAAGTGGTCGTATCGGCATAGAGAGGCGTGGACGATGAGCGTTGGATGCCTGTATTCATGTAGGCTTCGTTGTCGTAACATACGTAGACCATGTCCGTGCCGCGCTCCATCGCGCCCGACAGGGATTGAAATCCGATGTCGTAGGTGCCGCCGTCGCCGCCGAAGGTGATGAATTTGTACGTTTCGTCCAATTTCCCCTTCTTCTTTTTCGCGATGTAGGCGGCCTCGACTCCGCTTGTGGTCGCCGCCGCGTTTTCAAATGCCGTATGAATGAAAGAATCCTCCCACGACGTGTACGGGTAGGTGCATGACGATACCTCGAGACAGCTTGTCGCGGATGTGATCACGGCTCTGTCCTCGGGTTTCAACGCGCGAAGGACGGCGCGCACGCCCACGGTGGATCCGCAACCGGCGCACATCCGATGGCCCGGCGCCAAACGTTCCTGGCGATCAGATATATGTTTCAATGTATACGCGGTAAATGACATATTTGACCTCACTTCTCCTCAACTGAAAATCCTTCGCGCATTGCGCTCAAGCGCCGCGAAATGCTATCCTCGCACACCGATGTACCGACAATCAGGCAACGGTTTCCCATCGATTCCATCTTTCAATTCTCCGAAAATGACGCGGAAATCCTCGACCTTGATATCCCTGCCTCCGAGACCGAATATGTAATTGCAAGTCTTGATTCCGTCGGATTTGCCGTAGAGAGCCGCGCGCACTTCCGCGCCGAGAGGGCCGCCGTTTCCTGAAAACCCGTCGCACTTATCCATGATTCCGAGCGCTTTTACGCCGCGAAACACCGTCGCCAATTCCTCCGCCGGAAATGGGCGAAATACGCGAAGTTTGACCAACCCGGCCTTGACGCCTTTCTCTCGCAACGCGTCGACCGCGTCCTTACCCGTGCCCGCCGACGAACCCATGAGCAATACTGCCGTCTCCGCGTCTTCCATTCTGTATGCCTCAAACATGCCGTAGCTGCGACCCATGCGCTTCGCGAAATCCTCGGATACGTCGCGAATGACCTTCCGCGCGTTGTTCATGGCTTCAAACTGACTTCTCTTCATCTCCATGTAGAATGCGGAAACGCTGTACGGGCCGACGCCGAGGCTCTCCTTTGGATTGAGCAGGTGTTTTGCGGGGTTGTACTCCCCGGTGAACGCGCGCGCCGACTCGTCGTCCTCGATGACGATGTTTTCGATGGCGTGACTCGTGATGAATCCGTCCTGACAGATCATGACGGGCAAAAGCACGTCCGGGTGTTCGGCTATGCGGTGCGCCATGAGCATATTATCGTAGGCTTCCTGCGCGTTTTCGCTGTATATCTGTATCCAACCCGAATCCTTCGCGCCCATGGAATCGGAATGATCCGCATTGATGTTGATCGGCCCGGTGAGAGCCCTGTTGACCGCCGCCATCACGATGGGAAGCCTGTCGGACGCCGCCACATAGAGCAGTTCGTACATGAGCGCCATGCCGGCGGAACTGGTCGCCGTCATCGCGCGCACGCCGGCGGCGGAGGCGCCGATGCATGCCGACATTGCGCTGTGCTCCGATTCGACGGCGATAAACTCCGTGTCGATAAGGCCGTCCGCCTTGAAAGCGGACACATATTGAGGGATCTCCGTTGAGGGCGTGATGGGAAATGCCGCGATGACATCGGGATTGATCTGCCTGATCGCGACGGCGATGGCTTGATTCCCCGACATTCTGTCCTTCCTGCTCATTGCGCGTCCTCCTCTCCCGCCGCGACGACGGCTATGGCGCCGAAGGGACAAACTCGCGCGCAGATGGCGCAACCCTTGCAATGATCAAAATCGAAATCGAGTCGCTTGCCGTTTTTCGCGGGAATGGAGCTGTCCGGGCAGACGGGATAGCACAGCAAACACTGCTTGCACTTCGATTCATCCCAAACAGGCGTTCGCACTCGCCAATCGCCCGTATTGAAGAATTCGGAATTCCCCTCACCGTACACGAAGCCTCCCGCAGTGATCTCCCGCCACGAAGAGGTCTCGTTGATCATCCTCATCATATTCTCTTTCGTCATATGCCTCCCTGTCCTTTCGTTGCGATCGCGAGTCGCGACCGATCTTTTCTTTGAAAATCCGCCGACGCGAAGACGGCGCGCTTCTCGTCAATTTCGTGCCGCGACCTCGTTGAGCGGAACGACGCTCGCCCAAGCCTCTCGAACGGCGTTCATGTTGCCGTCGATCATCTCAGTCTTGTGAGAAAATTTCTCTCTGAATGCCTTTTTCATATTCTCAAAGAACGATTCTTCGTCCATGATGCCTGAAAGTTTGACGACGGCGGACAGCAGGGGCGTGTTCGGGAGATTGCGACCGATGGTCCTCCGAGAGATGTCCGCGGCGTCTATCGCGTAAATACTCCCTTTGAATCCCGGGAAGGCTTTCAACACGGATTCCGGCTCGCTGTTCGTATTGATCAGGAGCTTGCCCGTCTCCTTCAAGCCCGCCGCGACGTCTACGGATTTCAGCAGGGTCTCATCCACAACCACCACGATGTCCGGATCGTAGATATTGGAATGCACGCGGATGGGACTCTCGCTCAAACGATTGTACGCGGTGATGGGCGCGCCCATGCGCTCGGGTCCGTACTCCGGAAATCCCTGCACGTAAAGCCCCGTTTCAAACGCCGCGTCGGCGAGCAAGAGCGCGGCTGTCTTGGCGCCTTGTCCTCCTCGCCCATGCCAACGTATTTCTATCATGATCGAACTCCTTTCCGTCCGGCGGTCTCGAAAACGCATCGTTCACTCGCGATTTTCGTTCGCCCCTCCGCTTCCGATGAATAAAAGTCCTCGGATCATAAGACCCGAGGACGAATTTTACCGTGGTACCACCTCGCTGACGACGCGAATAACTCCTCGCATCACCGCTCTTTTCGCTTAACGCGCCGCACACGTGCCCCCTTAATCGCGACGATCGCTTTCACGGGGCAGGCTCGAGGGTGATCTTCGATCCGGGAGCGACGAAGCCTTTTCACCTTCCGACTTCTCTCTTGAGACGCTTGTCCGAAATCTACTCTCCCTGTCACAGCCTTTGCGTATTCGTTTCGCGCCGATCAAAATCAAGAACTTTGCGAAACGCTGTAATGGATAGATATTACTATCCCGGCGGACGCTTGTCAAGTTTTGCAATGCTTTTTTTCAAAAATAGGCCTGTGATCGATTCGAGGCGGGCAAAACCGGAGTGACGGGCGAACAGCGATTTCCTGTCGATCGACCGATCAAGGCCGCGGCGTCATTGATCTCCGAAGATATTGCCGAAGGTGTCGGTGATCCATTGCGCGTACGGGTCTAAATCCAACAGGCCTTTGCTGCTCAGGATTCCCGCGCCGATAGCGGCGAACAGAAGTATGGCTGCGAGTCCGATGATCAGTTTATTGTTTCCGGCGGATTCGACTGTCGCCGCGTCTCCGCTCGGCGTCGCAACCGAATCGGAGAAGTCGCGCACCTGTTTGTCCGTCGTTTGTTCTCGTTCAATCTTTGTCTCGTCCTGCTTTCGAACAATCGTCGCAATCGCGTCTTCCCCGGGGCTCACGGCGGGAGCGACCGGTTCGAACGGAAC
>JAIRTJ010000147.1 GCA_031254995.1 Eubacteriales Family XIII. Incertae Sedis bacterium | reverse complement strand
CCGTTTTCATTCGCGTCCTCAAACGCGATGCCCTGTATGCCGACCACGGACAGCAAAAGCGCGAAATCGAAGGCTATTCCGTAGTCCGACGGTCGATAGGCGTTGAAGATGAGGTCGCCGTAAAGTCCGTACGCGAAATGATCGAATCTTATCTCCTCATTCGGTTTAAGCGTCGGACGAACGCCCAAAACCGAATTCATCATCTCCCGGTTTTCCCGCGTCCGCGCGACATACGAGCCGTGCAGAAGTTTTGCGTCCTCGGGTCTCGGAGAATCGAGCGACGATGGCAACGGAACCTTCTCCGAATCAAAGGTCATGACCAACGAATTATTGTACAGATGATGTCCCGCGAGGTCGATCATATTCGGATCTTTTTCGAGAAATCGGATATTCGATCCGCTGTCCAAATAGTCAACTCCGGGATGGGGCGCGGAAAGGTCGATTCTCCCGGGCGGAAAATCGGCGCAGTCTCCTCCTAAGACCTCCTGCCCCAAAACCGCGGGCGGAAGCTCCGTCAGCGACGAGATGTCCGGATAACCGTTTTCTCTGTACATTTTCAGGAGCGCGTCATACAGACTCATTCCCGTAATCCCCTCGAAGTTGTAAATGTACTCGACATCGTTGCGTTTGAGGATGTCCGCGGGGTAATCCGCAGCGTATGTCTTGAAGAATTTTTCGAGCGCGCTGTCTCCGCCTGCGGCCGTGTAAAGACCCGTGCGCAACAGTCTTCCGAGTTGAACCTCCGCTTCATTGATCGAATAATCGACCAATCGATACGTTTTTCCCGTACCATCATTGATAATCGTAAATTTATACGAGTTCTTGATTCCGGGATAATAGCTCGTCGTCTTTTCCAAGAATTTCTCCATCGCGACGGATGACGCGAGCCAACCTTTCGCGGTCTCGGAAATCGTCAGCTGAGGCATCTGCACCAGTTTCGTGAACATTCTCAGAGATGAATCGTAGACCGCATCGTTCGTCGCGGATCTCACTTGGTCGAGATTTTTCAGCGTCACGGTATACGCGTCCTTGTCCGCTTCGAATTCAAACGGAACGGTCGCCAGTCCGTCTGCGGCGGCTTCCAGTCTCACGGTTCGCGAACCCGACAGCTTGTCAAAATCGATCGTCAAAAGACTCTCATCGTCTGAAATGCTGATGTCGCATACCTCCGCGCTTTCCTCGTCTGCGGCTCGCACGACCGTCCCGGGGAATAACCCCGTCTGCTCCCTTCTCGATTTCATTATTGGCAGCCTCACCGCGAGCGTTTCCGATTGCAGATTGATCGTGAATTTCCACTGCAAAGTCATTCCGCCGTTGTCGGTGACCGTATGATTGTCGTCGTTCGGCGTCATCACGCCGCCGTTCTTCAGGCCTCCGTCGTTGTTCCCCCACGGCGCGTACATCCCGATCGCGACATAATATCCCTGCGTTTGCAGGCGATAGGGGAATTTTAAACTTTTTTCGTTCACGATCTCATCGCTGTCCGATCCCGTGCCGATCGTCTTGTATTGTTCATATCCTGCGATGGATTTTCCCGCGCCGGGGCCGCCGCTCGTGTAAACGTGCATCTTCGCATTGACGACCGTCAGAGTTGACATGCATGGCGTGCCGTCCAACGCGTCGCCCATCTCGAGATCGAGATGCTTCTCGGGAACAGATGTCGCGAATACGGGACTCAGACCTCCTTGATATTTGAGCAAGGACGGATTCCTGTCGAGTACAGCTCTGTAACCGCAATCGCTCGAGGGTTGCCCCTCCGTCAAGATGCTCGGCTCCGCGTTGGACGCGACCCACGTCCCGTCGCTCTTGCGCATGAACTTGCCCGGCGCTTTGTATACGATACGCGGAAGGTTGGTCGATTTCGTCGGGCTGTATGTCAATACATAATCGTACTCCGTATCGTCATCTATGAATTCTCCTTCGATCTTATATCGAACGTAGCCGGAAATAGTCGTATCGGACAACGCCCCCTTCCAGTCCGTGTCGCGAGAGATCGACTTGTCGTCGTGCGCGCGATAAGCGAAAACCGGCGTGATCGTGGAGCTTGGAGACAACAAATTCCTCGAGAACAGAAGTTCGAATCCTTTTGTCGAAGCGCCCGACGCCGTAATCTGCGCATCCGAAACATCTTCGTCGATGGGCTCGAAAATCGCATCGGCGACTTTACCGGAATTTGCCTCGGCAGCTTCCGCGCCGTCGTTCTGCGGCAGGCCGCTGTCCGCGAAGACGGCCATGGACGCGCTCAGCGCGGCTATACACAAAATCGCAATGACCTTTTGCGCGAACCTCCTCTTTCTCAATCTTTTTCTGCTTATTCTGATTCTGTTCGTATCCATCGTAAATATCCTCCAAAACATTCCTCATCCCTATCGGTCGAGGATTCTCTTTTCTGCGTTATACTTTGATCGAAAATCCCTAATTGCCCCCCCCCGGAAAACGGAAAATTTTTTGCAGACCTCCAAAATTCATTCTTCATTGGAATAGTCTGAAAGTTTCGTAGTCTCGAACGGCCTTATTCAATAAGACCGTGCAACGGGGACATGAACCCCTCGTTTACGGGGTTCGTTTCATATTAAATTCATTTAGATGGGTTTTTGAGCGGAAATAAATTCCTGTCTTTATTATAAGCCGTAAACCGGCGCCGCGTCAAGTTCGTAATGCGTGTCAGGGGGACGTATAACTTGACACAACGGCCTTCCGGGGTGAGTTGTTTGGGGTTTTTGCGAAAAGATATGGGTATGCGTTGCGCATTTTTCCGGGCGCTGTCTGCTGAGTCCTCGGCGCCTCCTGCTATTGAATTACACCGATATGGCGTCGCCATGCCTTTTTCACGCGCGAGAGCGCAGAGCGACACATATACAGCTTCTTCCCGCTGAATAAGATCAATTCATCGCACGAAATCTCCTGTACATTATCCAAATTGACCGCAAGACTGTGGTGGCAATGATACATCTGAGTCCCCATTCGGTCGAGCATGTCTTTCATCTTGCAATACTCCCAAAAGTTTTCGTCTTCCGTGTATACGAATACCTTTCGGCGATCTTTTTCCATGTACAGAATCGAATCCTCGTCGAGTCTTGCCGTGTGAAACCTGTTTTTGATGACGACCTCGTTACCCATTTTCGCCTCCTAAATCCCGCAAGCAATGTAAAATTTCTCGATCCGATTTTCCGTGTCACGGATGATCTCCTCGTCCAAAATCGCAATGCAGATCACATTTCTAAGTTTATCATATTCGTTTCCTCTTTCCAAC
>JAIRTJ010000020.1 GCA_031254995.1 Eubacteriales Family XIII. Incertae Sedis bacterium | reverse complement strand
CAAATCGCAGGCGGCGATCATCGCGCGGGGCAACTCCACCGTCCTTATTACGGGGGAAAGCGGTACGGGCAAGGAGATGTTCGCGAAAGCCATTCACTATTCGGGATCTCGCGCAGCTGCGCCTTTCGTTACGGTGAACTGCGGAGCGATCCCTGAAAACCTGTTGGAAAGCGAGTTGTTCGGATATGAGAAAGGGGCGTTTACGGGCGCAGGAGACAAGGGGAAGCAGGGAAAATTCGAGATGGCGGACGGCGGCACGATATTCCTCGACGAGATCGGGGACATGCCGCTCCACCTGCAGGTGAAGATACTCCATGTGTTGCAGGACATGCGTTTTGAGCGCGTCGGCGGCAACAGAACCATTCTCGCGAACGTCCGCGTCATCGCGGCGACGAACCGAAATCCCGAGGAGATGATTCGCGCGGGGACGTTTCGGGAGGATCTCTATTACAGGCTCAGCGTGATTCCTCTCTACACGCCGCCCCTGAGAGAGCGCAGGGAGGACATCACACCGCTGATGGACTTCTTTTTAAAGAAGTACAATTCGTTCATGAACCGAAATCTCAAGGGATTTACGGAAGAGGCGATACGGATATTCGAGGATTACGCCTGGCCCGGAAACGTGCGGGAATTGGAAAACGCCGTCGAATACGGCGTGAATATGGCGCAGGGCGAGGAGATAGACGCGGAAGCCGTACCGTCGAGATTGCGCAAATCGGCGAAAACGGACGATCTCATCGAGAGCGACGACCTTTCCATGAACGATCGCGTGAAGCGCTTCGAGGTCGAGGTCATAATGGGTCGATTGCGCAAATACGGTAACAGCAGCGACGCTAAGGATGAAGCGGCGAGGGACTTGGGCATTTCCAAGGCCACGCTATATCGGAAGCTCGCTGATATGAACATCAATTAGTTGGGAAGCGTCGTCTCGCCTCGCGGCGGGAACGGCGTTTTCGAGAGCGTTTCGCGCGGTTGCGTCAAGGCCGCGCGGGCGAGGTAGACGTATGTACACAGGAGGTATATTGTCATGTCATTAAGAGAAGCACTGCCGAGCGTAAAAACGAAATTGCCCGGCCCCAAGGCTGAGGCCGCCTTCGCTAAGAGGGCGAAGGTCATGCCCTCGGCGATCAAATCCATCTACCCCATTGTCATCGAACGCGGCGAAGGCGCTATGATCGAGGACGCGGACGGCAACGTATTCTTGGACTGGGTCGGCGGCGTGGGCGTCATGAACATCGGATACAGCATACCCGAGCTTATCGACGCGGTCAAGGAACAGTCCGAAAAGTATTTTCATTCCATGATGAACATCACGACGAACACGAAGTACCTGGAGTACGCGGAAGCTCTCGGCAAGGTCGTGCCCGTGCGCGGCGAACAAAGGCAAATCATGCTCGCGAACAGCGGAGCGGAAGCGGATGAAAACGCCGTAAAGATCGCGAAGGCCGCAACAGGAAGACCCAACATCATCGTCTTTTCCGGCGCTTTCCACGGCAGGACCGCGCTGACCATGACCATGACCGCGAAAAAGGCTTACGCCACGGGCATGGGTCCCTTCCCCGACGGCGTGTATCGGGCGGAATTCCCGTATCTCTATCGCGCTCCCGGCGGTTTGAGCGGTAAGGAAGCAATCGACTTCTACGTGGAGAAACTGGAATCCGTCTTTGAAACGCACTCGCCCGCCCAATACGTGGCGGCCATCGTCTTCGAGCCCGTGCAAGGCGAGGGCGGTTTCGTCCCCGCGCCCATCGAATGGGTGAAAGCCGTCAGGAAGATCTGCGACGACAACGGCATCCTTATGGTGACGGATGAGGTTCAGACGGGATTCGGGCGCAGCGGCAGGCTGTTCGCGTCCGAGTATTACAAGGAAGTCGGCATTGCCCCGGACATCCTGACCTTCGCGAAATCCGTAGCGGGCGGACTGCCCCTCTCCGGCGTCGCGGCGGACAAATCCATCATGGATAAGGTGCCCGGCGGCACCATCGGCGGCACTTACAACGGCAATCCGATCGCATGCGCTTCGGCGTTGAAGGTCCTTGAGATCATGCAGAGGGATGATTATCCGGGCAAGGCGCTGAAGATCGCCGATGTCTGCATGAAGCGTTTCAACGAGTGGAAGGATAAGTACGACGTCGTGGGCGACGTGCGCGGCGTTGGCGCGATGATGGGCGTGGAGTTCGTCAGCGACGCAAAAAAGACGCCGAACGCGGCTCTGGTCGGAAAGATCGTCTCCTCGGCTTGGGAGAAAGGATTGATCCTCGAAAGCGCCGGCACCTACGGCAACGTCATTCGATTCCTCTGCCCGCTCTGCGTCACGGATGCGCAACTTGCGGCGGGACTCGATATCTTTGAGGAAGCGATCAAGGAAAACATGTAATTTCCGCACAGTTCCGCGGCTTGCGGGGTCGAGCGAAGTCTCGACCTTGCAAGCCGCGACAAACGCGATAGGCTCTCAAGAAAACCATGGATGCGGAACTTCGACGAAGCGAGATACTGAGATTGATCCAAGAGGAGGAACGTCCCGTAAGCGCGACCTCTCTCGCGGCGCGCGTGGGCGTCAGCCGTCAGGCTGTCGTCGGCGACGTCGCGCTTTTGCGCGCGCGAGGCAACGAGATCATCGCAACGGCTCGCGGCTACATGATGTCGAGGCCCTATGCCGGCAAGTTCATCGGCAAGATCGCATGCAGGCACGGACTCGCCGATACGGAACGGGAATTGCTCTCCATCGTCGCCTTGGGCGGCGAGGTTCTCGACGTGATCGTCGCGCATCCCTATTACGGAGATCTGACCGGCCGACTCGGTATCGCCGCCGTCGAGGATGTGAAAAACTTCATGGAAAGTCTCAACGCCGAAGGCCGGGGACTTCTGTCCGAACTCACGGACGGTGTGCATCTGCATACCGTCGCCTGCGGGGATCGTCAAACGTTTGACGCCATCGTCGATAAACTCGAGCAACTCGGCATAGGCTTGGCTCCTGTGGGCGAGATCGTAAACGCCGCGCTCTGATTTTTCGCTTGACAAGAGCCTCTCGGACGTATAGACTTTACATGTGTCAAGACATATGTAACTGTCGGAACGAAAATGGGAGGGACTCATGACAAACAGATGGACGCCGCAGAGGATGACGGCCGCCGCCCTGCTGATAGCCATAGGAATTTTGATTCCGCTGATCTCTCCGTTCAAGATATCGCTGGAACCCGCGTCGTTTACGCTCGCGAGCCACGTCGCTATCTTTCTTGCGATCATGATAGGACCCGCTGTCGCCTGCGTCGTAACGATCGGCGTTTTTTTCGGATTCTTCTTGAGCTTTCCGCTCGTGATCGCGCTCAGGGCGGCTTCCCATATCGTGTTTGCCCTCGTCGGTTCCTTTTATCTGAAATACAGGCGGGACACATTGCTTTCGCTCAAAAAAGCGCACGTATTTTCGTTCCTCATCGGCGTCATCCACGCGATATGCGAGGTCGCGGTCGTTTTCGGTTTTTATTTCGGCAGCGGCATGGCAGGATATACGTCCGTATTGATGGTCGTCCAGCTGATCGGCGCACGCTCCGTCGTCCACAGTATGGTGGATTTTGAGATCGCATATATCATCTACAGAGCGCTCCGCAAACAAAAGGGATTTTCGAACTTGCTCTCGTCCGATGAGCAGCTCCCCGATCGCGCAAAACGAATTCCTTAAATTCAGGCAAGCCCGCTTTTCATCCGCGACGATTTTATTTGACTTAACTCGGTAGCTGAGTATATAATTGCATCAGACTCCGACCGCAGGGTCGGAAACTTTTGACGCATTATAAACAGGCATGAATTTTGTTTTTGGGTCGCGGTACGCGGCACATAGGAGTTCGCATGGAAAACAATTCCCCAGATGTAAAAAAACGGTCTACGCGTCGCGCGCCGATCATCATAACGATCGTCGTCATCTTAGCCTTGGCCGCCGCGGCGGGCGGTCGGTTGATCTACGATTCGCTGAATCCGAGCGAAACGACGGAGGAGGATTCGGTGAATATCCGCGTCACTCTCGCGGAGGCAGGAGACATCGAGATTTCATCCATCTATACGGGGAAGTTGGCGGCGGTCAACGAAGTGAGCGTCGTCCCCAAGATCCCCGGGAGGGTCGTGTCGGTGGACGCGACTTTGGGGGACAAGGTGTCGGCAGGCGACGTGCTGTTTCGATTGGATACTGCGGATGTCCAACGTCAAGTCAATCAAGCGCAGATACAGTATGACGCGGCCAAGGCCGCGTATGACGGGGCTTCCGACGCGGTGAAAGCGGCGGAGAGCATGACGGACGCCGCGAAAAAAGCGGCTTCCGAGATCCCCGCCGTGCCCGATTCGCCGGCGATGCCCGGATTGCCCGAAGTCGCTGATCCGGACGCGATCTCCCTGACGATCGCCGCCGCGAAGGAACAGGCGCAGCAGGCTCTGTCCCAGGCGGAGGCCGCTCTGGCTCAGGCCAGGGCAGGCCGCGATCAGGCGGATGTTCAATTAAAGTTGGCGCAGGAGGGATTGAACGCCGCACAAGCTGCTCTGGCCGAGTGTACGGTGACCGCGCCCATCGGCGGACGCCTCACCTCGTTGAACGTGCAGAGGGGCGGGATGGCGTCTCAAGCCATGCCTTCGGCGTCCATATCCGACATCGACGCGTTGCAGATCGAGACCGGCGTGTCCGAGACCATGGTAAATCGCATCAAGGAAGGCGATTCGACGGAAATCTATGTGCGGGCGATTTCAGATGAGCCCATCGCGGGAAAGATCAAGACCGTCGTTCCCGCGCCGCCGACCGGCGCCGTGACCTATCCCGTGGTCGTCGAACTGCCGAACGACGACGGGCGACTGAAGCCCGGCATGTTCGCGGAGATACGCATGACGACGGACCGGGCGACGGATGTCGTCGTCATTCCCTCGGACGCCGTTCTGATCAAAACAGGCAAGGAGATCGTCGTCGTGATCGGAGCGGACGACAGCGCGCGGTGGGTTGAGGTGGAGACGGGATTGGACGACGGTTCGCTCGTCGAAATCAAGAGCGGACTCAAGCGAGGGGACAAGGTCGTCAGCGAGGGTCAGTACTATCTTGACGAAGATTCCGCATTCAAGATTATCGAATAAAGGACGGTATTCATGAGTTTATCCAAAACAGCGGTAAACAGGCCGGTATCCACGATCATGCTCATGCTGATCATCGTGGCGTTCGGCGCGATCTCATTTACGCGATTGCCCGTGGATTTGTTCCCAAAGATGGAGTTGCCCATGTCCGTGGTCATAGTCAATTACCCGAACGCCGCGCCGTCCGAGGTCGAAAGCATGGTGACGCGACCCATCGAGCAACAGATCGCGACCGTGGAAAACCTGAGCGCGCTCACTTCCTATTCGATGGACGGGGCATCCATCGTCATGGCCGAGTTTGAGAACGGCACGGACATGAATTTCGCAGGCCTCGACATGCGCGAAAAAGTCGAGATCATCGCGGACTACCTCCCTGACGAGGCCACCGCACCCATGGTCATATCCATGAATCCCAGCATGTTGCCCGTGTCCGTCGTCTATGTCTCCGCAGACATGGATCTGACGGAGTTGAATCGGATCGTGAACGACGAAGTCCTGCCCGCCATCGAGCGAACGGAGGGCGTGGCGTCAGCTACGTCATTCGGAGGCAGGGAGAATGAGATTCGCGTCGAATTGAATCAGGAAAGTCTCGACGGTTATTATCTGACGTTGGGGCAGATAGCGCAAGTCCTCGCCGCGGAGAACATCTCGCTTCCGAGCGGCGCGGTCAAAAAGGGCTCCCGCGAGATGATCGTACGCACGGTGGGGGATTTTAAATCCGCGGAGGATATCAAGAATATCGCCATCACGTTGCCGACTAAGGAGGTCATACGCCTCGGCGATACGGCGACGGTCGTCGAAAAGGAGATGGTGCAGACGTCTGTCGGACGCGTGAATTCGAAGCCGGCCATCGGCATCAGCATTACGAAGCAGACCGTCGCGAACACCGTGCAGGTCGCGAGACAATTGGACGCCGCGATGGAAGAATTGAAAGAGGCTCGTCCTGACATCGTATTTACGACATCGATGAATCAGGCGGATTTCATCAACGAATCCATCCTGTTTGTCGCCGAGAGCGCGATCTCGGGCTGTATTCTCGCGGTGTTCGTCTGTCTGCTGTTCCTGCGCAGCTTCGCCTCAACCATGGTGATCGCCATCTCCATTCCCACGTCGATCATCGCCACGTTCATCCTCATGTTCGCCACAGGCTTTACGATGAACATGCTCTCGTTGAGCGGTTTGGCGGTCGGCATCGGTATGCTTGTGGACGATTCAATCGTCGTAATGGAAAACATATTCAGGCATCGAAACGAAGGGAAAAACGCGAAGGAAGCGTCCATCGCCGGGACGCGGGAAGTGACCCTTCCTGTGTTCACCGCCACGATGACGAAGATCGCAGTATTCCTGCCCATCGTCTTCGTGCAGAGCATTGCCGCCACGATATTTAAGGAATTTTCGTTTACGATCAGCTTTGCGCTGATCTGTTCGTTGCTCGTCGCGTTGACCGTCATTCCCATGTTGTGTTCGCGTCTCTTGAAGATCGGGGACACGGGGGACGGGGAACCGCGGCTTTCGTCCGCCGGCGAAACGGAGTACGGTATCGCTCCTGTGACGCGAAAGAACGACGCGTCGAAGGGGAGAGGCCCCTTGGCTCTGTTCGGGCGATTCGTGAACAATCTCATCCGATATTATACGCGGGTCGTCCGTTTTGCGCTCGGACACAGAAAGACCGTCGTCAGCATCTCCGTGGCGTTGCTCGTCGCTTCCGCGTTGCTCACCGCCGTCGTAGGCGGAGAGTTGTTGCCGTCAGGAGACGAGGGATCTCTGGAGATATCCGCGGATATGCCTATAGGCACATCCATTGAGAAGGCCGACGAGGTCATGTCGGAGATAGAGGATTATGTGGCGCACAACGTCGAGGGGCTTGAAAATTATTCGCTCTCCATCGGCAATACGAGCATATTGAATATGGGAGGAGGCGGCGTATCCGGCGGCTCAGGCGGTTCCGTATCCGTCAATCTGGTCGATCGAAACAAGAGGACGCATTCCGTGGACGAGATCGCGGCGCGCATTTCCGACGATCTCTCCTCCGTCATCGGCGCGAAGATCGACGTGAACGTCAGCAATCAAATGAGCATGTCCATGGGCGGCAGTCCCATATCCATCGAGAGTGCGGGCGACGATTTCGCGGTCATGGAGACGATT
>JAIRTJ010000173.1 GCA_031254995.1 Eubacteriales Family XIII. Incertae Sedis bacterium | reverse complement strand
CATCGGTACGGGAAACATCGTCGGCGTAGGAACGGCGATCGCTGCGGGCGGCCCGGGCGCCGTGCTCTGGATGTGGCTGACCGGCGTATTCGGCATAGCCACAAAATATTCGGAGTGTCTCATCTCCGTCAAGTACAGGGTCAAGGATGAAAAAGGCGGCATGCTGGGCGGTGCGATGTACGCATTGCAAAGAGGCTTAAACGCTCGTTGGCTCGGCATCGTTTTCGCCGTGCTGACCGCCGTCTGCGCGTTCGGCATCGGGAGCGGCGTGCAGGCGAACGCGACCGCTACGATCATCAAGGACAACTTGCATGTGCCGACCTGGATCACGGGACTCATTCTTGTGGTTCTTGTAGGTCTGGTTCTGATCGGCGGCATCAAGTGGATCGCAAACGTCTGCGAAAAGCTCGTGCCTTTCATGGCGATCTTCTACGTGCTGGGCTGTCTCGTCTTGCTCATCATGAACGCGAAGTACATCGGCCCCGCGATCGCGACCATAGCAAGCGACGCTTTCAGCGTAAAGGCGATAGGAGGCGGGTTCCTAGGTCAGGGCATGATGGCGGCCATGCGCTTCGGCGTAGCGCGCGGACTCTTTTCCAACGAATCGGGAATGGGGTCGGCTCCGATCGTCGCCGCGGCGGCGAAGACGAAAAACCCCGTGCGTCAAGCGCTCGTTTCCATGACCGGGACGTTCTGGGATACCGTCGTCATATGTCTCATCACGGGATTGGTTCTCACGACGACCATCATCAAAAAAGGCCTTACGCCCGAAAACATCGGCGGCTCGCACATCACGACAGCCGCGTTCAACGATCTGGGAGCCATCGGCACCGTTATTCTGGTCGTCGGCATCCTCACATTCGCTTCCTCCACCATACTCGGTTGGAGCTATTACGGAGATCGTTGCGTCGACTATTTGTTCGGAAGCAAAGCGGTGGTTCCCTACAGGGTGCTCTACGTCATCGTCGCCTTCCTCGGCGCCACGTTGGCTCTCGACATCGTATGGAATATCGCCGATACGCTCAACGCGTTGATGGCAATACCGAACATCGTCGCGGTGTTGTTGCTCTCGAATGTGATCGCGAAGGACACGAAGCATTATCTGGCTCCGGGCAATATCGATCTTGCCGACGGAGAGCCTATACCGATGCGCACCGAGGTGTGATCGGAACGAACTGTTTGCGGCGTGCGGCCTCGGCCGGGCGCCAATGAGACCCGCAGGTCTATGCGGCAGTAATCGCGCCTCCGAGATCCGCAACATATTGAAACGTCGACGCGAAAATGCGTCGACGTTTCTTTTGATTTCCCCGGAATCATTGAAATCCCAAGGGTTTTCTGGTGGGGACAACTGGATTCGAACCAGTGGCCTCTTGCTTGTCGAGCAAGCGATCTAACCGGCTGAGCTATGCCCCCGTGCCGCGGTCGTCGCATAGAGCTCTCGACCGCTGTTCTAATTATCGGGGAAAAACGCGGCGATGTCAATCTCAAAATTAAAATTTTCGGGAAAACCCGCGTGAGACCCCGCAGCCGACGAGCGCTGCGCGACAACCCGGCTATGCCTAGGCCGCGCCGCGCAAAGTCTGTCGCGCCAAAGCCTTGTCCTAATCGACCGTATGCGATATACTGAATTGCGTGAATGTCGGGTCGCGAGAGTCGATCCGTCGAATCGAGGATAATATTATGGAAAAATATGGAAATATATACGAATTGCCCGAAGACCTCGCAAAGCGATTGATCCGGATCCGGCGAGACCTTCACCGCATACCGGAATTGGATCGCGATCTGCCGAAAACGGAAGCTTTCGTCAAGAATTATCTCTCTCTCCTGCCCTGTGAGATCGTCCCGGCGGGCGAAACCGGATTTTGCGCGTTTTTCAAAGCGGACGACGCGCCGAGAGAGGCGGAGACGATCGCATTTCGGAGCGACATGGACGCCCTGCCCATCGACGAGGAGAATGACGTCGATTACCGTTCCGTCCACGCGGGACGCATGCACGCTTGCGGCCACGACGGACATATGAGCATATTGCTCGGGCTCGCCTCGGAGTGGGCGAACGATCCCGCGATGCGGCGAAAGAACATGCTTCTCATCTTTCAAAGCGCAGAGGAGACTACCGGCGGAGCAAAATCGATATGCGAATCCGGCGTGTTGCGGCGTTTCAATGCGAAGCGCATCTACGGGTTGCACCTTTGGCCGGAATATCCCAAGGACACGATCGTATGCCGGCGAAACGAATTCATGGCGTCCGCGAGCGTGTTTCGCGCGGAGATTCGGGGCAAGTCCGCCCACGTCGGTCGTCGCGAGGAAGGTGTCGATGCGTTGGAAATCGGCTGCGCCTTCGTAAACAGGTCTTACGCGATGGAAAAGACCGAAATCCCGCCGGACGCGTTTCGTCTCCTGCGTTTCGGCGTATTCGAAAGCGGACGCGCGAACAACATCGTATCGGATTTCACCGTGTTGGAGGGAACCATGCGCGCCTACGACGAGGAGACGCAGGAGTTCATGTGGCGACGCTTACGGGAGATCGCGGACGAATTCATGAAAAGCGAAGGTTGCGACATCGCGCTTTCCCGCGAGGAGTCGTATCCCGCGGTCGTCAACGACGGCGCGCTCTTCGACGAGACAAAGGATCTCTTGATATCGGCGGGCTTCTCGTTTTTCGAGCCGAAAAACCCGCTCGCGATGGCCGAGGATTTTTCCTGGTATCAACGACATATGCCCGGCCTGTTCCTGCACCTCGGAACGGGTGCGGATACGCCGCTCCACAGCGCGAATTATCGCATCGATGAGGACGTATTGCTCACGGGCGTCAACATCTTCAAACTGCTTTTGAAAGGAAAACAATGACAAGCGACGATTTTGAAAAATTGGCGGATCTGCTGTTTCCGGATCTCAAGGACGCGCCCGAGGGAAGCGATCCCGACTATTACGAGCGTCTTTATCCGCAGCGAACGCTGCGCGAAGGCGCGGCGGTGACGCGTCTGGGACCGAGTCCCACCGGATTCATTCATCTGGGCAATCTCTACACGGCGTTCATGAACAAAAAACTCTCCTCGGAAACGGGCGGCATCTGCATCCTGCGCATCGAGGACACCGACCGAAAGCGCGAGGTGGCGGGCGCGGCGGAAACCCTGATCTCGTCCCTCTCGTATTTCGGCGTGAATTTCGATGAGGGCGTCGCATATGACGTCGAGACGAACCGCACATTCGAATCCGGCGACTACGGACCGTATTATCAGAGCGCGAGAAAGGACATCTATCGCGCCTACGTGCGAAGATTGACGCGCGAGGGCAAAGCCTATCCGTGCTTTCTTACGGAGGAAGAAATCGATGAGATTCGCTCGCGGCAGGAAGGGGAAAAGCTCACGCCGGGCATATACGGAAAGTGGGCGAAATACCGCGATCTTTCCTTCGATTCATATAAAAAACTCATCGAGTCCGGGAGAAACTGCGTCATACGATTCAAGGCGGGGACGGAATATGCGCGCGAATCGAAAGATCCTGCGGACGCGGAGCGAGACGAGGCGCGCCGCATAGAGGTGACGGATGGGATACGCGGGACGCTTTCCATGCCCGCGAACATCATGGACGCGGTCATTTTGAAGTCGGACGGACTGCCGACCTACCACTTCGCCCATGTGA
>JAIRTJ010000106.1 GCA_031254995.1 Eubacteriales Family XIII. Incertae Sedis bacterium | reverse complement strand
GCGGCACGATGGTTAACCCCTGCAACTGCGAAAGAGCCTCGAGCTTGCGCAACTCCCTTCTATGCAAGAGCAGTTTTCTCGGGCGCAACGGATCCGGATTATTGATATTGCCGTGCTCGTAAGGGCTGATATTCATGCCCAACAGCATGAGTTCCCCGTCTATGATGCGCGCGTAGCTCTCCTTGAGATTCGCCCTGCCCGCGCGCAACGATTTAATCTCCGTACCCGTGAGCGCGATCCCGGCCTCGAATTTTTCCTCTATGAAATAGTCGTGCCGCGCCGACTTGTTATTCACAAGTATTTTTTGTTTGCTCATCTTTCGCACCGAACGCTCGTCGTCATTTCACCGTCCCGAAACCGTTGAAAGGATAGAGGCGGAAAAACGCCCTGCCGATAAGCGCATCCTCCGACACGAAGCCGACTTTCGGATCCCTGCTGTCCAAGCTGCCCTGCCTGTTGTCGCCCATGACGAACAGCATATTCTCGGGAACCGTGACTTCATTCATCTCCCCCTCGGTGTATCCGTCCTTGATATAAGACTCTTCCAGTTTGGAATTATTCACATAGACATATCCGTTTCGTATGGATACGGTATCGCCCTGTGTGCCGATCACGCGCTTTATCAGGTTTTTCGCCGCTCCGTTCGTCTCTTCCAGCGAGGAGCGAAATACGATGATATCGCCTCGCTTCACCTCGCCGAATCTATACGCCTGCTTGTTCAAGAATATGTAATCATCGGGATGGAGCGTGTTCATCATCGAGGTCTCCCTCACGATGGTCGGCTTGACAAACTGCATGACGATCAATGCGATCACCAACGCGATGGTAACATCCCTTGCCCACAACAAGACGTTTCTGCTCATCTTCCTCTTCTCATCCTTCCGTCGCGTCGACGCCGGATCCGGCACAGCCCGAACGCCGCTCATTCGACGAAACCGAATCGCTTCAGCGGCCATATCCTGAACGCGACCCGTCCGCGCAACTCATCCAAGGTACGCGGCCCGACGGCCTTTCGCCTGCTGTCGATTCCCTCCGCTCTGTTGTCGCTCAAAACGAATACCTCGTCGTCCTTCAAGGAGACGGGACCGTTCATCTCGCCGCTTTCCGTCTCCGCCGGCTCATAGACCTCCCGCTTCAACGCCTTTCCGTTTCTGTATATCGCTCCGTCCTTGATCTCGATCGTGTCCCCGGGGAGTCCGACAATTCGACTCATCCTGTAATGATTTTTCGTCTCGTCGCCTCCGTCGAAGTAATCCCTCTTGAACGCGACGATGTCGCCGTAATCGGGAAGCCCCCTTCTCTCGGAATATGTCTCCCGATCAATAATAACGATGTCGCCGGCCTCGATGGCGTCGGCCATTTCATTCCCGCGCGCCAAGGCGGGAGCGACAAGCACGAACAGGATGATCGCCAATGTCGCCGCGATGATGTACGGGCGATATTCCGCCCTCCAATTTCGCTTTTTCCTATCTCGATCTCTCGTCATCTTTCGTCCCGTTTTCGTCTGCGGATCCGCAACGACGCAGACCGACGCGCCGGCCGATCAGCGCCTCGCCCCTCGCCCCCTTGCCTCGCGTCTAAGAGCTTGCAGTATTCGCGTGAAATTTTCCGGCAATTCGCTCTCGAATACCGATGAGGAAAGATAGGTCAAAGAACCCTCTCCCCTATTGATCCGTATCCTGTGCGCGTGCAGAAACTGGGTCGTCAATCCGAACGCGTGTTCGAAATATCTGTTCGTCACGCGGTCGCCGTATTTCGCGTCGCCGACGACGGGGTAGCCCGCCTTCGCCAGGTGCGCGCGAATTTGATGCGTCCGACCCGTCACCAAACGCACCTCGACCAAGGTATAAGATCCCTGATATTCAACGGGTTCGGCGATCGTCTCCATCAACTTCCCCGAATCCGCGTCGCTCGGCAAGACAGTGACGAGATTTTGCGCCCCGTCCTTGACCATTCGATCCCTGAGAATCAATTTCTGCGTCAACCGTCCCTTTACGACGGTCAAATAGTATTTATCCGCATCGCCGGATATGCGCATCATCTTGTTGAAATCGCGCACCGCGTCCGCGTTCTTTCCGAATACGACAAGCCCCGTGGTGTTGCGATCCAACCGATTGACCGGCGCGGGCGCAAACGTCGTTGACGACGCAGGGTCATACACCCCCTGCTCCGCGAGATATCCGAGGACTTGATTGGCCAAGGTGTTCTTCTTCTCCCGGCTGTCCCCGTGCGTCAGCAGACCGAAGGGCTTATCGACGACCAGAACGTTATCGTCCTCGAAAGCGATGCGAAACTGTCTCTTCGCCCGAACTGTCTTTTTCCGTTCCCGCCGCATCTCATCGATCTTCTCTTCGCCCAAGAACAGGGACACCTCGTCGCCCGCGCACAACATGCGCTCCGAACCGACTCGCTCGCCGTTTACCTTCACGTTTTTGCGCGCCAAACGATAGACGAGACTCAGAGACGCGCCCGGAAGGTATTTTCGCAGAAACCGATCCAATCTCTGGTTTCCCTCGTTATCGCCGATCGTTATATTTCGCATACCCTATAATTATACATCATCCCTATGCAATAGGAAACAGCGAAAATCACCGATCGATGCCGATTTCAATGCTCACCACGCGAAATTCCCGCCCGGACACCAAACCGACGTTTCCCGAGCCGCAATGAGCGCAACGAAAGACAGGCGGATTAACTTCGATCTCGCTCCTCTTTCCGCAGTCGCGGCAAACGACTTCAGCGGGCAGTGTGATAAAATCGAGTACGGCGCCTTCCGCGATCGTATCCTTCCCGACCATGCGAAAGAACAACGTCGCCCACTTGGGAATGATGTTGGAAAGCGCGCCGGCGCAAATCGTGATCTTTCGAATCCGTTCGGCTCCGTTAGCCTTTGCGTGATTCACGCTTATCTCGAGGACATCCTCCATGATCGAAAGCTCATGCATCGCTCGACCGTCGCATATCGTCGCGCCGACCCGCTCAGGGCTTAGGCGTGTACAGCGGAATCAGCACATCCACGTCCAGCGGTTCGCACACCGAGGGATCGTCGCGCGTCATCGACAGGCATCCCTGTGCGCATACATCCGTGCAGACGCCGCATCCCATGCATTTTTCGGGTTTGAACTCCGGAGCGTTTTCGCCCGCGCTCAAAGCCCCGAATTTGCAGCGTTTTACGCAAGCGCCGCAGTTTACGCACATCTCGTCGTCGAATACAACCTTGTAGCCCGAGCCCGCGAACATCGGCGAATTCGCGTAGTTGTACGCCTGCAATGCCGTGCAACAGCACATGCAACAGTTGCAGATGGCGTAAGTGCGCTCGTTTTGGGACTTCTTCCAGAAGATCGCCTGGACATTGCCCATCTCGTGCTGTTGCTTTACGATAGCGAGAGCTTCTTCGGACGTGATGGCTCGCGCGTTCAAATCCCCGCCGAACGCGAGCGCAAAGCTCACCCACGGCTCGCCGAGTACGAGGCATACATCGCGAGGATAACACCCCGCGTCTCCCTTCACTTCCCGGCAGGGACAGGTGATGACCGCGATTCGATCAGGATTTTTTAAGATCGTCTTGTTTGCGATCTCGTAGGGTACGACCGTCTTGGGCAACTCGGGCAGGTTCAAATCCTCTTTCAAGGTCAATATCTTGCCTGCGTCCTCGATCGTCAGCACCTTCGCGTGATAATCGTTCGTCTCCGGCATGATCGAATTAAAACTCGTCTGCGCCGCGTACATCTTGACCACATCGTCTGTCTCCGCGTACTTTTCGCCCTCCGGATGCACAAGCGGCTCCTTCTGCGGCATGATGCGGTTGAGCAAACTCTTCATGTGATAGATGTAGGAAAGCGCGTACTTCGTGTAATGGTAGGAATGCACGCGATTGTTGTTTCCCTTTTCCGTCCTTTCGAATTCCTTCGTGAACAGCTTTACCGCATCCTTGCGCAACGCTTTCCGCTCCTCCGGCGTCAGTTGCAAATGTCTTTTGCTGTCGATTTCGTGCATGGCGTCTCCCTCCTCTTTGACGATTACCGTTCGAGCGATGCGATATTCTCGCCCATATCGGAACTATCGCATCCGTCCAAGCAGTTTCTGTTGAAATTCCTCTTGCCTCTTATTTCCGCCCTCTGTTCCTCCCTGCTTCCGCTTATTCTCCGCGGTTTTCGATCACTCCGCGCGCTCGCTCTCCTCGACAAAGTCGAGCAACCTCTCAAAGCGCTCGTTCGCGGAATCGGTGAAGTACGGTCTCAAAACTTTCAACATCGAAACGACGGCGTCGGACGCGAGCTTTTCCTTGTTGACCTCGCCCGTCGCGACCATCCGGAACGGCAACCATCCGATCACATGCATCCAGCAAACCTCGCTGATGTCGCGGATTACGTCCGCCGCTCCCTCCTTCAGAAGGCCCACCGCAATCCATGTGTCCGCTGGCTTCTTAAGCTCTCGGTCGAAGGCCTTTACGCGTTGTCGGTAAATCGTCTTCAGCTCCGGATCATCGCAGGTGAGCGCGTAGATCTCCGAATAGAAAAAATTGTATTTGCAGATTACATTCGCAAGACCTGTCAAATAACGGATCATACCGATCTCGGACAGTCGTTCCTCCTTGCTCATAACGAGGGCGTCGATCTCGACGGATATGCGCTCTGCGTAAATCTCTCGAATGATGTGTTCCTTATTGCGAAAATGGTAATACAGGTTGCCGACGCTCATGCCGAGCGCGTGCGCGATCTGGATCGTACTGACGTTTGTCGCGAGAAACGCATTGAATAACTCCGTGGAAACGTCCATGATTTTGTCTTTTGTATTCTGTGTCGTCACTGCCATCTTATCGCCCCATTCTCACGCAACGCCGCAAACTTCCCGCCGCCGTCGCGACGATATATATCTCCGCCTGCGACGAATCTTTCGCCGCAAACACTCCGACTTGACTCGTCAACCTCGATCGACAAAACAATATACGAACGCATAAGCGGAGGATATAGATACACTTTACAGGCGATGGGCCGCGTTGTCAATAGCGATTTTGGAGTATTTACTCTATCACTTTGCGCAAAAATGCGCAAAGTGCCCGAATTCGGACAAATATTCACTATTTTCATTCGATTTGCGCGCGCCTGATTCTGAACATTCAAATATATATGCGGTCGCGCATGGTTATTGAAATTCACCGGTTATTTGCGGGATTCGATAAAAATTTTTAATTATTTTCCGGATTGCCCTTTACATTTTAGTGTTTATATACTAAAATGTACTTACATAAGGCGCTCGGGCAGTTTGACCCTAAGCGTAGCAAAGCAGTATTAGGAGGTATGGACGATGGCGAAATACACAGAAGACAGCAAGATGGGCGATCTGCTCAATGATCCCGCAGCCGTTGAAGTCATGGAAGAACTTCTTCCCGGCGTCTCGAAGAATCCGATGATGGGAATGGCAAAAGGCTTCTCGCTGAAGCAATTGACGGGCTTCCCGCAGGCCAACTTTTCTGCGGAGATGTTGGCGACGCTTCTCGAAAAATTAGAAGCAAAGATCGGCTAGGGTTTCTGCGCAAAGGCAGAGTTCCGAAACACTGACAAAGATATAAAACAAGGCTCCCGATTTGATCGGGAGCCTTGTTTTCATTGTTTCAAAAGCGTTTCGACGGCGATTGCCAAAAACCCCGTCTGTTCGGACAGAATACGCTCATCAACGAAGCATGTTGAGCTTTCTCGCTTCTTCCTTCAATCCCTCGCGGAAATCGGGATGCGCGATATTGATCAAAGCCGCGACGCGTTCCTCATTGCTTCTGCAATACAGCTCGGCTATGCCGAATTCGGTGACGATGGCATCGACATCCGTCCGCTGTACGGATACCGGCGTATAGGGCGGAAGGGTCGATACGATATTCGAGCGCACTTCGCCATCCTTCGTCGTATAGGTGGACGCCACGCAGATGAAGCTGCGTCCTCCCTTCGACATCCTGGCTCCGCGCACCGTATCGGACGCACCGCCCGTACAAGACACGATACGACTGCCGATTTGCTCGGACGCGACCTGTCCGACGAAATCGACCATCAGGCAAGTGTTGACCGATATGAAATTGTCGCGCTTTCCGATTTCCACCGGATTGCAAAGATCGGGCAACTGCCACAACTCGACCATGTCGTTGTTGTTGCAGAACTCGTACAACCTCCTGTTTCCGAGCGCGAAACACGCGATCATCTTTTCCTTGACGACTCGTTTTTCATAGAGCTCGATCATCGACTCCGTCAGCATCTCCGTGAATACCTTGATGTTTCGGTGGTTCTCCAACCGATATCCGATCGCGTTGGCCAGACCGCCGATGCCGAGTTGGATCGTCGCGCCGTTGGGGATATACGGCATGACGTATGACGCGATT
>JAIRTJ010000088.1 GCA_031254995.1 Eubacteriales Family XIII. Incertae Sedis bacterium | reverse complement strand
TAGAATGCGGGACTCAGAAATTCCTCCAAAGACTCGTCTACGTATTTCAATGCGTATCCGCCGTCGTTCGCGGCGGGAAAATACTCGCTGATCGCGCCGCGCAGATAATCGAGTATTTCATTCGGATCCTCTGCGGGATAGTCGATGTTTTCGATCCTCGCGTACACCGAGGGATCCGACGAGATGATTTCGTCGATCGTGTCGAATGATTCATCGATCGCCTCGTCGATCATGCGCTCAAGTTCGTCGACGCTCTTGGACGAGCCTGTCAACTCCTTCGTCAGCGCTTCGTAATACGCCGCGCCGCCCTCGATATCGGACAATCCGCCCGTCCGAGCGTTATCCTCGTTGAGTTCGGCCAGCGAATTCGCGAGCGACTTATAGGCGGGAATGACGAGATCGAGCGTCGCGGCTCTGTTTCTCGCTTTCAAGTCCTCCCGCTCCGCGTTGGTAAGCCCTTCAAATGCATCGACCTTTTTGTCGAAGAGTTTGATCAACAGGTTCTCGTCCGGATTCTTGACGAAATCATCGATCTGCCGAATCACGTCCTCTGCGGAACGCTTGGCCATGAAGGTTCCTCGCGACTTCTTCTCGCGTTCAAAAGTCGCGATGTTTTCGAAGAATTCCGGCAGGGTCTCGAGCAGAGCGATGTAATAATCGAAGTCTCCCTTTTCAGAGATTCGGTATTCCGAGAGCAGGATTGGAAGCTCCGCCTGAAAACCGATTGTCGGCGACAATATATCCCCGTGATACAAGAACTCTTCCGACGACGCGCCTTCTGACAACGCTTCACAGAGGATGTCATACGTGAGTTGCTGTTCATAGGAAAGCCCATCGTAATCGAAGGCTTTTAATTCCTCGAATCGTTCCTTTGCGTATGCGAGTTCATCCTTGAACGCCTCCGCTCCGTAAGCTCCGAAAGTCGGCTCGGGCTTCTCGATGCCGTAATTTTCCGGGTGCGCCAAGAGGTAATTCAAGCTGACGGAATCGAACGCGGCGTAATGACGAAATAATTCGGCCGTAAAATCGGCGAACAGAACGTCATCCGCGGCAGGCGCGACCGCAACGCCATCCGGCTCGTTACCCCTCTCGCCTTCGCACCCTGTCGCCATCGACAGGAGGACGACGACGGACAGAAGGATCGCCGCAATCGCATTCCTGTTCTTATCGAACATATTGCGTCTCCTCTGCGTCTCTTGCTCGCAATTAAACTTCGATTCCTTCCTTATTTCCGTCGACGAAGCGCTTGATCTTCTTCGAGGTGGTCGCCTCGAAATCGTCCTTGCGCAGGAAAACTTTTTTGATCTTCTTGAAATAGGGAAGCTCCTCGTTGACCTTGTCGACCTCCGCCCAGATCAGTTTGCCGATCGCGGCATCGTCGGCGCCGGCTCCGAGGAGATCCGCTGCGGTCTCCTCATCCGGTTTGATCGTCGCCGCGATGATTCGATCTTCGGATTTCTCGCCCTCGCTTTCCCAGACCATGCTCTCCGCGATCGCGTCGGATCGTCCCAACAGGTATTCCAATTCCTCGGGAAATACATTTTCGCCGGTCTTCGTGATGATCACATTCTTCTTGCGACCCGTAATATACACAAAGTTGTCCTTGTCGATGTAACCGTAATCGCCCGTGCTGAACCAACCGTCCTTCAGGACTTCGTCCGTGGCTTCCTTGTTATTGTAATAGCCCAACATGACATTGCCGCCGCTCACGCAGATCTCACCGATGCCCGTCTCGGGATCGGGATCTTCTATCCTCCCGTAAAAGCCCGGGGCGAAATAACCGGCCGAGTTGCTCCTCGGATGATTCTCCGGGTTCAACGCGCAGATAGGGGAACACTCCGTGAGTCCGTAGCCCTGTATGGCGTTGATCCCAAAGTCCATGATCCCGTCGAGAATTGCGGGATCGATGGCCGCGCCCCCGCAGATAACCTGACGCAATCTGCCGCCGAACACGGCTTTGAGATCCTTGAAGAATATCTTGCCGATGTCGATTCCGATCTTCTTCGTTCTGTTGTTGATCGAGATGACGCGCCTCAAAAGTTTTTCCTTCCCCTGCTTGCGGGCATTCTGCCAAATCTTCTTATACATGTTTTCGAAGAGCAGGGGGACACCGAGAAACATCGTGGGCTGCGCTTCCTTCAGGTTTTCCGCGAGATAACGAAGTCCCTCGCAGTACGCGATGCACGAACCCTTGTACAGCGGAATCAGGAAATTGCATGTGCACTCGTAGGTGTGATGGAGCGGCAACACGGAGAAGAAGACGTCCGTGGATTTGACGGAAAAGATCGTCGGCGAGATCATGAGATCGACGCAGATATTTCCGTGAGAGAGCATGACGCCCTTCGCCACGCCCGTCGTTCCTGAAGTGAAAAGCAAGATGCCCATGCCTTCGCGCAGAACCTGCGCGTCAAGAAAGTCCCTGTTGCCCTCGCTCAGCAACTTGTTTCCCTCATCGATCAGCGTCTGCCTCGGCGTTTCAAAGTCCCCGGTATCCGTGCCGTCCAGATTGACGTACAGCGACAGCTTCGTCTTGCCGCCATCCTTGATCTCTCGGAACAATTGCGAAAATCGATTCGTGTAAAATATGCACTCCGCTTCGGATTCAACCAGAAGATGCTCGATCTCCTCCGGACGCAGTTCCTTGTCCAAAGGAACGACGACGCCCGTGCCGCAGACGACAGAGAGATAGGCCGAAGCCCAAGCGAACCCGTTTTCCCCGATGACGCCGATTCGCTTCCCCCTCATGTCGCGTGCGTGAAGCGCCGTGCCGAGCGCGTCGACCGCCGCCTTCGCCTCCTTGTACGTAATTTTTTTGTACGGTTCCGCGTGCGAGGGTTTTTCCATGAACGCGATGTTGTCGCCGTAGATCTCCGTACTCGTCTCGAGCATATGCTTGATGTCCATGATAGCCCGTTGCCCTTTGTCGTACATGTACGGATCCTTGTTGTCGCGAATGAACTCATGCAGTTCCGCAGCTTTTCGCATGTCGTCAGCTTTGATCTTCGCGTACTCC
>JAIRTJ010000035.1 GCA_031254995.1 Eubacteriales Family XIII. Incertae Sedis bacterium | reverse complement strand
TTTGCGGTACGCCGTAATCAAGGGCGTTCAAGATACGCGAATAGACATTGTAGCCCAATGCCTTTAAGTGACTTGTTATAACTTGAAAAGTTTTTCCCCCGTCGTGTGCGGTGAGGTTGCGGACGTTTTCAAGCATAAATGCTTTCGGTTTCTTCGCAGCGATAATTCTTGCCACATCAAAAAATAATGTCCCTTGCGTTGTGCATTCAAAACCATGCGGTCTGCCTAAAGCATTCTTTTTTGATACGCCGGCGATTGAAAAAGGCTGACAAGGGAATCCCGCCAACAAAATATCGTGGTCGGGTACATCTTCGGCGGAGTACGGCACAATATCGCCGATAAAATTTTCTTCTTCTCCGAAGTTCTCTTGGTATGTTTTTTTAGCCCAATCGTTCCATTCGCTCGTAAATACGCACTTACCGCCTATAGCTTCAAACCCAATACGAATGCCGCCGATCCCTGCGAATAAGTCGATGAAAGTAAAGTCACTCATGTGTCCTCCTCATTTGCAAATAAGTATATCAGGGGGCTGGGAGGTATGCAAGAAAAAAACGTGAACAAACGTTTTGTTTTTTATATTCTGTTTTTCGTCTTTCTCTCTTTAAATCCCAAATTATCACTTATTATGCATTATAAGGGATGGAATTGACGCCCTTCCTTCCTTTTTTCGCGCCAAATACAAAAAAACTGCGAAAATATGTTTCAAACCCGATTTTTTGGGTATAAAATAGTAAAAGGGGTATAATAACTCGCTCGCCGCAATGGTCGGGCGTCTGTATGCGTCGCGCATTGAGGCGTCGCTTTGCAAAACAAAGGCCAATCGCGAGGCAGGCGCAAGGATCGCAAAGCGCGATACGCGCAATGGACACCCAATACACGACAGCGTCGTTGCGAAACTCGAGAGGATGTCTCCGTCCGCCGAGAAAACAACAGGAGGAGGAAATGGCTGTGAAAACGACCGATAAAAATGGAATAATAAGGAATGGGGGGGGGTATTCTCGCAATGATTCCGAGGTAAGGCGTCGCGCGAAAAGACCTTCCACAAAGATTCTGTGCCTGTCGTTGGTCGCATTGCTCGCCTTGGGTTCCGCGATCTTCGTTTTGGCGGCGGACATCCTGCCTTTCGCTTCGGGACAACCCGCGCAGGCTCCAAACATCCTGCACCATCCCGACAATTCCGCATACTCGAAGAGCGCCCCCGCGCGTCTCTACGTTCAGGCGGACGCCGCGGACGGCGGCTATCTGACCTACGAGTGGCGTCGTTCAGGACCCTTTGATCAACCCTTGGATAAAAATGCCGATGCCGAAACAATCAGGGCGAACAGCGATACATTTTCCCCGGGCAATCAGGCAGATCCGAGTCTGAAAGCCGACGGCACGAAGACCGTGCTCGACTTTACCACGCCCGAAGTCGCCGGCACGAAGTACTACTATTATTGGGTCGAAGTCACAAACCATTACGACTCCAACGGCGACGGCGATACGGATGATATAGGCGAGATCGCCTCGCGATACAGCGGTTTTGCCGAGGTGAGGGTCGTGAATCGAAAGCTGTTCACATCGTTGCAATTGGGGAATATGGAAGGTTCGATTGAGGGTAAAACTTCCGGAAATATCGGCGTAAAGGCCATCACGGAATATACCGGTTGGAAGAAGGTAAACGGTGAATGGCGATGGAACACAACCGCATGGGAAAGAGGCAATACAATTGGATCAGAATCCAATATCGGAAAGGCGTTTGATCCTCAGCCTCATGCCACTTGGGGTAGTCCGGTGTTGCCGGCCTCGGTCACGAACCCGAATACAGGGGCGGTTGAGTCGTTCGGGGCCTACAGCGCGGAACTCTGTCCTTTCGGGACCGGTTCGATGTATCAGGAGATCGCGACGGTTCCGGGCAAGATCTACGAATGGAGTTTTTTCCACGCAAAAAGGGCCAATGATTCGGACACGGATCGATTTGCGCTCATTATAGGCCCTGCGATAAACAGCGAATCGGAATACGGGATGTACGACCCCACCGAACACAATTACTGGAACAGGTACAAAGACGCCGCCAACGCGGAGCATTCAAAAACTCCGATTCAAAATCAGGGAGATTACAACTACGGAATAGCGTATGGTTCGAAGGCGAATGCCCGCGACAATACATACTTCAATGCGGTGCTGTCGAAATTGAAAGAGGATAAGAGCTTGACGGGGGATTTCACATCGGCGGACTACGGTCAATCCTACGCCGTCGACTATGCGGGAAAGCAGTTCTATGTCTACCTCGGCCAGACGACTTATAATATCGGAGGCAGGCATACTTGGAAATACTATGCCGACGCCTACACCGTGCCCTCGGGACAGGGCACGACGGTGTTTGGATGGATCGATATCTCCGCACACGACGGCAACATCATCGACAACGTCGTCTTCGCGTCCGGGAGCGATCCGGATCCGGAGCCGGAGGCGACCTACGCCGGAGACAATTCGATCTCGGCGAAGACCAAGGCCGGATACGCCTATGCGCTCGCGGAGGTGCGAGGTTCGTCTGTGATCGAGCTCGGACAGCTCACGGCCTCGTACAATGGGACGCCTATAGAGCCGACCGCCAATCTCGGCACGAGCGGTTGGTACTCCAAGGTTGCGCCCGCAGGCTCCGGTTTTGCGGACGGAGGGGAGATCGTCTTTTCGGGACTCGTTCCCGGCAAGACGTATCGATTGATCGGAATACCGATTCTCGCGATCAATCCCGATCTGGGGGTCAACGAGAGTCCCGGCGCGGTGCTCGACGACGGATACTATTCGGACATAAAGCTCACGCCCGGAGCGGCTGCGAGCTCGGACTCCATGCCCGCCTACGATGCGGAGATATACAACGACGGCGGCGAAAAGAAAGTCCGCCTGAAACTGGCAAACGCGAACGCGAACGCGGAGTTCGCTCTGCTTTCCGAGAGCGACGGTCTGCCCGTCACGGGGACGCCCTTCGCGGACTGGACTGTGCCCGAGGGAGGGGCTCTCGCCTTCGAAGGACTTGCCCCCGTCACGACGTACTATCTGATCGCGAGGCCGCGAGGCTATACGGAAATCGATTACGCGGAGGCTGTCCGAGGAGGGGGAAAAGGAGGCGCGGAGGGGCTGAACGCTCTTGAGATCAAGACGCCCCCGGCGGATACGGAGGAGATCTCCGAAAACGATGTCTCGCGCGCTCTAAACGAGACCGAGATCACGCTTAAAGGAACGGGCACGGCGGCAGGACAGACGTACGCGCTTACGGATCCCTTTACGGGAGAGATCATAGCGAGCAAGGCATACGCGAACGGAAACGACATCTCGTTTTTGGACTTGGATGCGGGAAAGACATACCGGCTCGTCACGAGCGCGGACGGAAAGAACTGGCTGACGGGCGTTCGCGTCTATCCTTACGCGAATATGTCGCCGGGCATCGACTATGCCGACGCGGCGATAGGAACGGGCGATGACCTGAAAGACCCCATTCCTTCGGGAGTCGAATATCGCGTTGCTTCAGTCGGCGTCGATCTCGTCGGAAGCGCGGAGGAATGGATTTCCTCCTGGGGCGTCGAACGCCTCGAATTGGACGATGACACGCTAGTGTCCGCGGATGCGCTCGAGGACGGCAGTCCTGCGATGAGCGTGCTCGACGCGCTCGACGCGAGCGGAGCGACAGGACCCACCGCCGGCGAATTTATCTATCGCGTTTCCGCGGATACCGGATATGACGGCCCTTCGGTCAGACCTGCGCGCTCTTTGCTGTTTCCCGCGCGCCCGGCGGCGCCCGCCGCGACCGCATTCGACATAGACTGCGAAAATGAAAAGATCGTCGCGATCGGAAGCGGATTGGAATGGGTGCAATCGCATTCGAACGAATGGTTGCCGCTCACGCAGGAGGGCGTCGCTTTCGAGGATGCGGGTTGGCAGGAGGTCTCGGACTGCAATGTCAATATACGCACGGAAGCCGACGCGGCATCATCGAAATTCGCATCCTCCGCAGCGACGGCCGTAGTGCCTCAGCGTCCGCCCGCGCCCTCGGGACTCCGAGCGCGGCTCGCCGATCCGAACGATCAGAGCAAGGGCATAGACATATACATGCTCGAGATCGGGACGTCTTATCAATACAGAGCGGGCTCCGACGGCGACTGGGAAACCTTCCTTGCGGAAGGCGGCGATGATCAGACGGATCTCGGCATCATAAATCTGCCTTACAGCGATCAACTCGACTACGATATTCGTCTCGCGTCCGATGGAGACTTTCCCGCTTCCTTCTACGCGACGGTCTCCTCGCCGCTGAACATCTCGGCGGTGAACTTCCCCGCGTACGTTTACGGCTCGCCCATAGCGCCCGCAGCCATTACGATCAACAACATCGTCGGCAATCCCGTGACCGTCTCGCCCGGAGCGGTTACGCTTACGGGAGACGGATCGGAATTGTTCGAGATAATCGGACCGACCGAAGAGACGGAGATCGGCGCAAACAGCAGCGAAAGCTCCGAGTGGCGGATCGCGCCCAAGTCCGACAGCGAAATCGGCGCGGGCATCTACCGATTCAAGATCAACTTGGAATACACGTACGGAGATGGCGAGAATGCGCGAACTTACACGGCGACGGGCAGCGTCTATCTGTCCGTATCCAAAGCGGAATGGGCTATGGACGGCGTTACCGGCACGATTTCGGGTGTGACCGCGACAGGCTTCTCCGTGGCGATCCAAGGCGCGCCCTCAGGAGCGACGCTCGAGTATTCGTATGCGGGCGGCGCGTGGCAGACACAGACATCGTTCATGAATCTTTCGCCGCACAATGTTTACAACGTGCGCGTGCGCGCGAAGGCCGACGCGAATTACAACATCTCGAGGAACATCGGCATCGGCACGGCTTATACGGCCTTTGCGACGCCGGTTCAGGGCGATATCGTCATAGATTATCGCGCCGAGACGATCGCGTTCAACGGCGTTGCGTTCGACGTTTTGGCAAACGGAACTGCGATCGCCAACGGCGCTTCGCTGTCCGAGCTCGCGGAAGGGACGAGCATCTCTTTTCGTGTAACGCGAAAGGCGGAAAATCCCTATCCCGCCTCGACGACTTTTGAAATCGCGATACCGGGCAAAGATAATGCGCCCGCTTCCGATTCCGTGACCTCGACGCCTTCGTCCGACGATAAGACGTCGGACGGGAAGATCTTGCGCTCCGGACCTTTCGAATACCGAGTGAGCAGGAACGGCGCGAATCCGACCGCGGGTTGGTATCCCGCGAACGGAGAGGCGTCCGTCGCGGCGGGCCGCTACGAGGTGCGATTTGCGCCGAGTGACAACAAGTTCGCCTCGAAGATGACGCAAATCACGGTACTCTCCGCGAAACCGCAGGTGACCTTGGACGCGAAGACGGTTCCGGGCGATCCCGAGACGAAGCCGAACTTCATCATGATTCCGTCCGTGTGGGATCCGTCGACGGATCCGGATCGCGACGGACAATACGATCGAGAGTACACCGCAACCCCTATGCCGCTTCCGTCGTTAAACGAGGTAACCTCGCGCAGCCATGTGTTCCTCGGTTGGTACGGCGCGGCGTCGAACGGTACGCAAAACGGCGTCTATGATCCATCAACGGGCGAGTTCACGGGAACTCCCGTAACGCACACGCCGACCGAGACGGATAAATCCGCAAAATACTACTACGCGAAATGGGCCGTGCGTCCCATCGTATCTTCCGTGAATACGGAAAGCGGGACGGTCGCGCCGGAGATTGACACCGACACCGCATCTGCGGGATTGACGCCGAGCGCTCCCGCGATCTTGAACATACGTCTCGCAAACGGAGACAATCAGTTCGCGCTTTCGGATATTTCGTTCGCGGGACAGCACGCGGATAATGCGCCTAAGCTG
>JAIRTJ010000149.1 GCA_031254995.1 Eubacteriales Family XIII. Incertae Sedis bacterium | reverse complement strand
CAGCTCCGAGGCGAAAAAACTCATGAAGATGGACATCGGCGCGGATGTCCTCCCTCGGTTTCCCAAGGACGCGACCGATCGAAATCGGACTTCGCCTTTCGCCTTCACCGGAAACAAATTCGAATTCCGCATGGTGGGTTCGTCCCTGTCCATATCCGGCCCATGCTTCATCCTGAACACCATCGTCGCGGACGTCCTCGGCGACTTCGCGGATCGACTTGAAAAAGCCGCGAATTTCGAGGCGGAATTGGCCGACCTCATCAAGGAGACCGTCGTCGCGCACGAGCGCATCATATTCAACGGCAATAATTACGCGCAGGAATGGACGACGGAAGCGGAGAAACGCGGTCTGCTGAATCTGCGGACGACGACGGATGCCCTGCCTCTGTTCACGAAACCCGAGAACATCGCTCTTTTCGAAAAACACGGCGTTCTTTCAAAGACAGAAGTGGAATCCCGCACCGAATTGCTTCTCGAGGCCTACAAGAAAATACTGCACATCGAAGCGCTGTCCATGCTCGAATTGGCGCATAAGGACTTTGTTCCCGCGGTAATCGGATACAGCGCCGATGTCGCGCGCTCGCTCGAGGGCAAAAAATCCCTCGCAAACGGGTTTAATTTCTCTTTGGAAGAGCGTTTGCTCGCAAAGCTCTCCGACCTCGGCGGAACGCTGAACGACGACATCGACGCCTTGGAATCCGCATTGGCGAACGCCGATGGCGACGCAAGCTCCCTCGCGTTGGCGAAATACTACAACGAGAAGGTCGCTCCCTCGATGGATAAGTTGCGCGGAACGGTGGACGCTTTGGAACTTCTGGTAGATCGGGAGCATTGGCCCGTACCCGGATACGGAGAGATACTCTACAGCGTAAAATAGGCATTCGCGCCGACGGGCGACCGAAGCTCCTGCTCAGAGGCGATTGCGAGCGGTCACGCTTCTGATCGAGAGAGGCCGATGTACTCGTCCAAAGTCTTGTATTCAGGTCGAACGCCCGTACGTTTTGCATCGACGGCGATCAGAAACGCCTCCGCCGTATCCATGCAGGTGTGGACGGGAAGATTGCGCTCGATGGCGTAACGTCGTATGGCGAATGAATCGCTGTCGGCCTTGTTCGCGACCTTCGGCACGTTGATCACGATGCGGATATCGCCCGACGCGATGCGGCGCTTGACGTCGGGCGCATCGATGATTTCGCTCGCCAAACCCCGCGAGCCGAGGAAGGCTCCCGTGCCCTCCGACGCGTACAACTTGAATCCGCTCTCCGCATATCGCCTGAGGACGGAGGCCGTTCTCTCGGTCTTTTCCGGATCGCGCAGACTCGCATAGACGCCGCCTTCCGTGGGAATCGAGACTCCCGCAGCGAGAAATCCCTTATAGACAGCGCCTTCGAAACTCTCGTCGATTCCGAGTATCTCGCCCGTGGACTTCATCTCCGGACCCAACGCGATATCGACGTCCGTGAGTTTCGCGCCCGAAAACACGGGCATTTTCACGGCGGTAAACTTCATATTGCCATAGAGTCCGACACCGTACGACATATCCGCCAAGCGTTGCCCAAGCATGGCGGCCATCGCCAATTTGACCATGGGTACGCCCGTCACCTTGCTGATGACGGGAACCGTGCGGGAAGCTCGCGGATTTACCTCGATGACATAGACATCGCGACCGTCATACGCGTACTGGATATTCACCAAACCCACGACGCCGATAGCCTTTGAAATGCGCTTCGTATAGTCGATGAGTGTATGAACGACCTCCTCCGACAGGTCATGCGGCGGATAGACGGAAATGCTGTCGCCGGAATGCACTCCCGTGCGCTCCGTATGCTCCATAATGCCGGGTATCAGGATGTCGAAACCGTCGGCGATGGCGTCGACCTCGATCTCCTTCCCCTCTATATAGCGATCGATGAGCACCGGTCGATCGACGCCTAGGGATACCGCTTCATCAAGGTATTCCATCAATTCCTCGTCGGAATACACCACCTGCATCGCGCGGCCGCCGATGACGTAGGACGGGCGCACCACCAACGGATAGCCCAAGGCTTCGACCGCGGCAAAAGCCTCCTCGCGATCTGTCGCCGAGCGACCCTCAGGCGTCGGAATGGCGAGTTTTTTCAAAAGATCGTTAAATTTTTGACGATCTTCCGCGAGGTCGATGCTCTCAAAAGGCGTGCCCAATATGCGAATGGCGCGCCGCGAAAGCGCCTCCGCGAGGTTCAGCGACGTTTGTCCTCCGAATTGCAATACCACGCCGGCCGGCCGCTCTTTCTTGATAACATTCATCACATCGTCGATGTGCAGCGCTTCGAAATACAGTTTGTCGGATGTATCGAAATCTGTGCTGACCGTCTCCGGGTTGTTATTGATGATTATGGCCTCGTAACCCAAGTCCTTGATAGCCCAAACCCCTTGGACGCAACAATAATCGAATTCGATGCCCTGCCCTATGCGAATCGGCCCGGATCCGACCACGAGTATTTTTCGTTCCTCCGATATGCGACTCTCGTCCTCCGCATCGAAGCAGGAATAATAATAGGGCGTGACGGCCTCAAATTCGCCGCCGCAGGTATCTACCACCTTGTATACGGGAAAGATATCGTTGTAGACCCGAATGTCCGAAAGAACCTCGCGCGACACGTTGGACAGGGAGAGTATCTCGTTTTCCGTAAAGCCCAACTCCTCGGCCTCGTACAGGATGTCCGCGTCCAACGCGTTTTCCGCGAGCGTCTTTTCCATCTTCACGATGCGATCCACCTTGGACAAGAACCATCGATCCACCTTAGTTCGCTCGTATATCGCCTCGCGCGTGAACGCCGGAGACGTCCCGTTTCTCGCGCGGCCTCGGCGCATAGCCTCCGCGATGGCAAAAATCCGTTCGTCGTCGCGAAAGTCGATCTTCGCCAACAATTCTTCATCTGTCATTCCCATAATATGCGGAGCTCGCATACCGTCAAGCCTGATCTCCAACGAGGTGATCGCCTTGAGCAAAGCGCTTTCAAATGTCCGGGAGATAGCCATCACCTCTCCGGTCGCCTTCATCTGCGTGCCCAATTTCCGAGACGCGGTCTTGAACTTATCGAAGGGCCATTTCGGAAATTTGACCACGCAATAGTCCAACGTCGGTTCGAAACAAGCGCTCGTCTCGCCCGTGACGTAGTTTTTCAGCTCATCGAGGCTGTATCCGAGCGCGATCTTTGCCGCCAATTTCGCAATGGGGTAACCGGCCGCCTTGGAAGCCAAGGCTGATGAACGACTCACGCGGGGATTCACCTCGATCACGATATAGTCGCCCGTATCCGGGTCGAGCGCAAATTGAATATTGCAGCCGCCTTCGATCTCAA
>JAIRTJ010000022.1 GCA_031254995.1 Eubacteriales Family XIII. Incertae Sedis bacterium | reverse complement strand
AGTTCCGACGTCACCTTGAACGGCGCCAGCAATTTCGTGCGTTCCGGTATCAGGGCTTCTTCGCCCATGGATGCCCATACGTCCGTGCAGACGACATCCGCTCCGCGCAGGATGTTCGCGTCGCTCGAAAATGCGATTTCCGCTCCTGTTTCGGCGGCGACGTCTCGCGCGCGCTTCAATACGGCGGCGTCGGGCGCGAGAGCTTCAGGCCCGTAAGCCGCGAATTTCATGCCCATTTTCGCGCACCCGTACATCCATGCGCAGGCCATATTGTTCCGTGTGTCACCGCAAAAGACCGTCTTGATCTCGTTCAACGGTTTGTTCGCGTGCTCCTCTATGGTCATCAGATCCGCGAGGATCTGCGTGGGATGATCCGTGTCGGTCAGTCCGTTCCATACGGGGACGCCGCTGTATTCGGCCAAAGCTTCCGCGACTGCCTGATCGTAGCCTCTGTATTCTATTCCGTCGTAAAACCGCCCAAACACTCTCGCGCTGTCCTCCAGCGATTCTTTTTTGCCGAATTGCGAGCTGTTCTTGTCCAAAAATGTGACGCCCGCGCCTTCCTGCATCGCGCCGGTTTCAAATGCGCAACGAGTCCGCGTCGACGATTTTTCAAAGAGCAACAGTATATTTTTTCCGCGCAGTTCGTTTCCCGGCATACCTGCGCGCTTGCGGGCTTTCAGTTCTTTCGCGAGATCCAAGAGATAGCGTATTTCCTCGGGCGCGAAATCCATCAAAGTCAGAAGACTTCTTCCTTTTAAATTTACAAGCATCTGTTCCCTCGTCTTTCTTTATTTTCGGATGCAAAATCGGTATATTCATCCGAATTTCGCTCCGCCGCGAAGCGGATCTCAAACGTTACGATATTATCATATGGGATTTCGGTAAAAAGACCGGAGCCACCGCGGCGTTTTTTTCTTGTGCCGGTTGCGTCGCGTCCGCGATCTCGCCTCGTCAAACCTCTCCGCATTTGCAATTCCGCGCGTCAAACCCGTCGCGTCCGCGTCATCGCAAAGAGGTCCGCAACGTCTCCGTCAATATCCTCGCGCCTTTTTTGATCTGATCCCTGTCGGGACGAGAGTAATTCAGGCGCATGTAATCGCTGCCCGTCGTTCCTTCAGGAAAGAATAGGGAGCCGGGCATGATGTAGACGCCTCGTCTCGTAAGATCATTTTGAAACCGCTTGAAATCCGCCGTTTCGGGCAGTCGGCACCAGAGATAGACGCCGCCCTTAGGTTCGTCAAAGCGCAGGCCGAGCGACCTCGCCTCTGACAGGCATTCGGAGAGCAGGAGCGCTTTTTCGCGGTAAAGTTCGCGGATCTTGTGCGTGTTTTTCATGTAGAGCCCCTTCTTGATGCAGTGCGCGATGATGCTCTGGTTGATGTTGTCGGGATTCATGATATGCATGGATTGCAGATAGCTGAGTTTCTTGACGACTTGCTTGTTTCCCAGGACAAAGGCCATCTTGAATCCCGGAGCGAAGGTCAGCGCCATGGAATAGATGTAGACAGTATTGCCGTTCTTGTCCATGGCTTTTATGCTCGGTATGCGTTCTTCCGTAAAATTGATCTCGGACGAGCTGTCTTCCTCTATGATGGGAATCATATGGCGGTAGGAGAGTTCCAAAAGTCGAGTTCGTTTCTCGCGGCTCATGACGATGCCCGTAGGGTCGTGAAAGCCGGAACTCACGCAGATGAATTTTGGTCGTCGTCTTTCGACCAAGGTCTTCATCATATCTATGTTTGCGCCGTCGCGCTCCATTGGAACGGACAACACCGTCGCGCCGCGCAACATGAACGCGCGATAGACATCCGGCGAGGTCGGTGATTCGGTGATCACCGTATCCCCTTTTTCCGTAAAGAGTTCCGCGAGATAGTCCAAGGCTTGATTTGTCTCGTTCACGACCAGTATTTCGCTAGGCGATACGTCTATCCCCTTCATTCGAAACATTGAACAAAGTCCCGATCTCAGCGCGTGTAATCCCTGATGATGGGAATAATTGAAAATATTCTCATTTCCCGACTTCGTCAGTTCATTCAGTATCTCCTTGATATCCTCTTCGAAATAAGCTTCGGGCGGCACGAGACCCGAAGCGAATGAGATGTTGCGTCCTGCGCATGATTTGGAAAACAGATCGTCGAATGCGCTCTTGCAATCGACCAATTCGTTTCGCATCAAGGCAAACCACGGTACGCCCGGATACTTTCGCTCGAGACGTCCTTCGCCGTCCGTGTTTCCGGCATTCGGAAACGGTGTCTCGTCCGATTTTTCGGTTTGAAAACTGACTATGTGTCCCCTGCCGCGAATGGCCTCCAAATAGCCTTCGCACCCCAGTTCCTGATAGACGCGCGCTACGGTATTGCGGTGAAGACCCGTCATCCCCGCCATCTCCCGTTCGGAGGGAAGAAATGACCCTTCTCGCAATTCCCCGCATAAAATCGCTTCTCTGATCTGGTTTGCGACCTGACGAAATACAGGTGTCTGATGACCCTTTGAAATCTTGATATTCATTTGTCGCATATCCCCTTGTTATGCTCTCGTCCCGATGCCAAGGAGGGGCGTATAAGATCGCCGATGCAATCCGCAAAACAGCATGCTGCATGGTTCGGCAATCGATTTATGTCATGTATATCCCCGTGTTCTTGCGCTCGCATTTGAGCTTTCGACTCTGCGTTCGGGGCGCTCGATCATCGATCCGCGGTTTGTCGCGCGGCGCGACGATTCGGTAATTTCGTTTAATGTATCCATTATATCATTTGAATTCTCGACTGCAAGAGTGTTTGCATTAGACGAAGCATTCGCATTTGTCGGAGTATTCGGACTTCGGAGGCTTGCTCAAACTCGCTCCTCTCAAACAGTGAGTAAGCGCGCCGAAGTCATCGCTCGCAAAACCGAGAAACAATACCGGTTTTCTCCAAGTCGGCGGACGCATTGCCCCTGTCCGCCTCGATTTCGGAACTTGTAACCGTTTACTGTTTTCTCAATTGAGGTTAATGAGGCGCAAAACAAAACTGCGAGAAACAACGATATTTCACATGCGCTTCTCGCAGTTGCTTTTTCAATTTAACGGATCGGATAAACTATCCGTCCGCGCTTCGCCGGAGAGCCACTTCGACGCGAGCCGCGAGTTCTTTCAGTGAGGGGGAGCATCAAATCAAGCAGCACAAGCGAGATATTCTCGCGTTCAAATATTTCAAGCGCCCATCTACCGTTTTTCGCCGGAAACACGGTAAAGCCGCGGCTTTCCATAACTGCGGTTACAACCTCC
>JAIRTJ010000006.1 GCA_031254995.1 Eubacteriales Family XIII. Incertae Sedis bacterium | reverse complement strand
ACTCGGGAAGTCGCGAACCGCCGAACACCTTGTTGTTGATATCCTCGCGATCAACGCACAGAGCGAGGGCCTGTCGCACGGCCAACGGCGTTTCATAACCGTCTCTGAAATTGAACACGAGATACATTGGCGAAGGGAATGTCTGCAGCGTGGATTGGAATCCTTCGCTCTCCAACGACGGAACCTCATTATAAGGAGTGATCTCCATGAAGTCTATTTCGCCCGTCTTCAAAGCTTGCGCCGCCGTAGACTCGTCCGGTATGATCTTGAACACCAGGCGATCGACGCCCGGCTCGCCGCCCCAATAGTCGGGGTTTTTGACCAATTCGATCGCGGAACCCGCTTCGAATTTCTCAAACATGAAGGGACCCGTTCCGATGGGCTCCAAGCTGGCAGGATTGTCCGCCCAAGGCTGACCGTTGTCGAAGAGATGTTTCGGCATTACGAACGAGCCGTACCATCCCATGTAGCCGATGAGCGCTGTGTTCGGCGTGGACAGCTTAAAGACGGCCGTGTTGTCGTCAGGGCATTCCACATCCGTGATCTCGGTAAAGAATCCGTGCGCGACCAAGGACTCGTCCTGAGCCAAGGTTTCAAAGGTGTATTCCACATCAGCGGATGTGAAAGGCTCCCCGTCGTGCCATACGGCTCCTTCGACCAAATGAAAGGTGATGGTTTTTCCGTCCTCGCTGACATCCCAACTTTGCGCCAAGTCGGGAACGATCTGCGCGTCGAAATTCAATTTAACCATGCGGTTGAAAATGTTCTGCGCCGGGACGTAGTTGTAATCGTCGCCCGTCGTGTCGGGATTGAACGTCAGCGGATCCCCCCAATGATGAACGACCAACGTCTGCTCGCCGCCCCCCGCATTCCCTTCGTCTCCGGAATCACCGCCGTTGCCGCAAGCGGCCATCAGGCTGAGGACCAAGAAAATGCTGATCAAAATCGATATCTTCTTTTTCATGCTTTCCTCCTTCATTTTTCCTCACATCTAAAACATTGCCAGCAATTATTTCACCGCCGCGCATTCGCGCGGACGAGCGCTAAAGGAAATGACAGGCAGCCGTGTGATTTTCTCCCACACGAACGGTCTCCGGGTACGCCTCGACGCAACGAGGCTTGACGCGAGGACAGCGGTTCGCGAAAAAGCAACCGGGACCCGGATCGATGGGGGTCGGCGGCTCGCCTTCTATTCTTATCGGTGAAGATATCCCGTGTTCGATATCGATGGAAGCGCAATTGGAGATCAACGCCTGCGTATAGGGTTGCATCGGATTTTTTATCACCGCGTCCGAAGGCCCGTATTCCACACTCCGCCCCAGGTACATCACCGCGATGTTGTCGGAGATGTGGCGCGTCAGCGCTATGTCATGACTGATGAATACGACCGTTGCGTTTCTGCGACGCGATAGGTCGAGCAACGTATTGATAATGTCGGCCCGCACGCTGACATCCAACATGGACACGGGTTCGTCGGCTACGATCACGCGCGGTTCGAGCAACATCGCGCGCAGAATCGAAATCCGTTGAAGTTGCCCTCCGGACAATTCGTGCGGATAGCGGCGCAGGATATCGTCGGCCGGGCGCAGATTGCCTTGCTCGAGCAATTCCTCGCACCTCCTGCGACGTCCCTCATCGTCGGCGCATATGCCGTGGAGCTTCATCGGGCGACTCAAGAGCTGTTCGATGGTATCCCTCGGAGTGAACGTGTCAAACGGATTTTGAAAGATGATCTGCACGGTGCGGCGAAATTGCTTCGCGTTTTCCTTGCTCATGCGATCCGTCGACATTCCGCCTACGGATATGTCACCCGACGTCGGCGTCTCCAAGCGGACGAGCAGACGCGCCAAGGTCGATTTGCCGCAGCCGCTCTCGCCGATAACACCCAAAACCTCGCCGGGCGCCATCGACAAACTGACGCCGTTGACGGCTCTGACGTATTTGCGACTCGTCTTTCGCCCAAACAGGTCTCCGCCGCCTTTCACCGGATAGAATTTGTGCAAATTCTCGATGCGGATGTAAGCCTCGTTCATTTTTCGCCTCCCGCGAAATGGCAGGACACCGTATGACCGTCGCCCAGATTTGAGCGTTCGGGACTCTCTTTGCGACATTTTTCCTGCGCATCTTCGCAACGCGGGGCAAAGATACAGCCTTCGTGTCGTACGGTCATATCCGGCAGATAGCCGGGAATGCTCTTCAATTCGACGCGATCGCCCTTCAACGGCGGAAACGCCGCGATCAGCCCGCGCGAATACGGATGCGCCGGCTTTCGCAGAATGCGTTCAACCGGACCCGTCTCCAACATATGACCCGCGTACATGACGGCCACCCTGTTGCATCCGGCCGCCACGACGCTCATATCATGCGTAATGATGATGCGACTCGTGCTCAACTCGCGCTCCATGCGTCTCAATTCCTCCAATATCTGACCTTGCGTCACGACATCGAGGGCTGTGGTCGCCTCGTCGAGAATCAACAGATCCGGTTCATGCAACAGACTGACGGCTATCATCACGCGTTGCAACATGCCGCCGGACAGTTCATGGGGATACAGTCTGTACACGCGATCATTGAGATTGACGAGACTCAACATCTTCAACGCCCGTTCTCGCGTCTGGCGATGCGTCGCGGACGGCTCGTGAATCCGATAGATGTCCTCGATCTGATCTCCGATCCGATGCACGGGGCTGAGGGAGTTCATGGATTTCTGAAATACGGCGCTGAGCTTCTTCCATCGGAGTTTCGCGAGTTCGTTTTTGTTCATCGCAAACAGATCCTCGCCGCAGAAATCGGCTTGACCGTCGATATCGACGCTCTTCTCGGAAAGCAGGCGCAACAGAGCCATGGCCATCGTACTCTTGCCCGACCCGCTTTCGCCCACGACGCCGAGGGAATCGCCTCGATCGATGACAAAGGACGCGTCGCAGACGGCGTAAGTGCTCTTGTTCTTCGATATGTATGTGACCGAAAGGTCGTTAACCGTGAGTATTCGCTCCATTATCGAGTCTTCCTTTGAAGCTTCTGGGGATTCAACACATGGTTCAAACCGTCTCCGGTCAGATTGAAAATGAGTACGGTAATCACCACGGCGATGCCCGCGAACACCGCGACCCAGGGCGCGTTGATGATGTAGCCTCTGCCGTCGTTGATCATCTTTCCCCAGCTCACGACGTTCGGATCTCCCAGACCTATGAAGGACAGAGCCGCTTCCGTCAAGACCGCGTAAGCCATGCCCATGGTCGTGTTCGATATTACGGGATACATGCCGTTGGGGATGATGTATTTGAACAGAATCTGCCGTTTGCTCTCGCCCATGACGCGCGCGCCTGCGATGAAGGTGCGTTCCTTCAGAGAGAGCGCCTGCGCCCGCATGAGTTTCGCGTTTCGAGGCCACGTGGTGATGCCGATGATGATCATTATATTCGTCAAGCTGTTCCCGAAAAGGGCTACCACCAACATGATGAGGAAGAGATCGGGGATCATCATGAACACGTTGATGATCTCGGATATGAT